>JBDTDN010000075.1:0-7366 GCA_039923055.1 Jatrophihabitantaceae bacterium | reverse complement strand
GATACTGCGGAGCCGGCTGCTGGTACTCGGGTACCGGCTGCTGCTGCGCGGGCTGCTGGTACTCCGTTTGTTGGTACTCCGGCTGCTGGGCGACTGCCGGTCCGCCGTAGCCGAGCGCGGCGGCGGTCTGCTTGGCACCCTCGTCCATGGGGATCGCAACCACAGCGGTGCCATACGCGCAGAGCTCGGTCCAGATATCACCCATTTCGGAGGTGTCGAACCGCATGCCGATGACCGCGTTGCCACCCTTCTGACGGGCCGCCTCGAGCATGCGTCCCATGACCTCGTTGCGGCTGTCCATCAGGTTCTTGGTCATGCCCTGCAGTTCGCCGCCGAACATCGACTTCAGACCCGCACCCATCTGCGAAAAGGCGTTACGCGAACGGACGGTCAGACCGAAGACCTCGCCGCACACGCGCTGGATCTCCCAGCCGGGCAAATCCATTGTCGTGACTACCAGCATGGTGCGACTCCTAAGTGGCGTTGAGGCGGTCAGTTCCGATCGAAGTTCACTGCAGAATAGGCCCGAAGCTTACCGAGTTGGTGGACCGAATCGACGACCCGAATCGTCCCGGACTTCGACCGCATCACGATCGAACTCGTCTTGACCGAATCGGCGTAGTAGCGCACACCCTGCAGCAAGTCACCATCGGTGATACCCGTGGCGCAGAAGAAAATATCTTCTCCGCTGACCAGATCGGCTGTGGTCAGCACGCGGTCCAGATCGTGACCGGCGTCCACCGCCTTCTGGCGCTCGGCCTCGTCCTTCGGCCAGAGCTTGGCCTGCATCGCACCGCCCATGCACCGAAGTGCCGCAGCGGCGATGATGCCCTCAGGAGTACCGCCGATGCCTAGCAGCAGATCAACGCCGGTGCCCGGCCGCGCCGCAGCGATCGCACCGGCGACGTCACCGTCGGAGACGAACCGGATCCGGGCGCCGGCCTCGCGGACCTCGCGCACCAGTTGCTGGTGGCGAGGGCGGTCCAGGATGCAGACCGTGACGTTCTCGGGGTTGCCGCCCTTGGCCTTGGCGACGCGGTTGATGTTCACGGCGGTGGGGGCGTTGATGTCGATGACGTCTGCTGCTTCGGCGCCGGCCGCGATCTTCTCCATGTAGAAGACCGCCGATGGATCGAACATCGTGCCGCGTTCAGCCACTGCGATTACGGCGATAGAGTTCGGCATGCCCTTGGCCATCAGCGTTGTTCCGTCGATCGGGTCGACCGCGACGTCGCACAGTGCGCCCGTGCCGTCGCCGACCTGTTCGCCGTTGTAGAGCATCGGCGCTTCGTCCTTCTCACCCTCGCCGATGACGACGATGCCGCGCATCGAAACGGTGCCGATCAGTGCGCGCATGGCGTCTACGGCAGCGCCATCACCACCGTTTTTGTCACCGCGACCGACCCACCGGCCAGCCGCCATTGCGGCGGCTTCGGTGACGCGGACCAGTTCCAGGGCGAGGTTGCGGTCCGGAGCCTGCCGGTTGACGGCGAGCGCGGGCGGGATGTGGTGCGGGGTGGTGTCGGGGGATGCGGCGGACATGAAGGCCTTCCTCTCGGCACGGTGCGTGGTCATATCTTTGCAGAGGGAGGCATGTCCCCGTCGTCGTAGGCCGCGATCTTCTCGTCCAAACGTGCCGACGCGCCGTCGAGCCAGTGTTGACACAGGTCGGTCAACTGTTCGCCACGTTCCCAGAGCGCCAACGACTGCTCCAGACTCTGCCCGCCGGACTCGAGTTTGCCTACGATCTCGCGTAGTTCCGCGCGTGCGGCCTCGTAGCTTGGTTCGTCGGTCATCGCACCACGAGCCTAGTGGGTCGCGGGCGTTGCGACCGCCTCGAACTCACCGTCCGCGACCCGAATACGCAAAGGCCCCGACGCGTCGACAGTGGACCGGACCAGGCTGCCATCGGGTCGGCGCACCACGGCGTAACCACGATCCAGGGTGGCCTGCGGCGACAGGGTCCGCAGCCGCGCCTGCAGGTGCAAGAGGTCGGCACCCGCGTTGTCGAGCAGCGCTGCCAACTGCCGTCTGATGCGTTCGCGAGCCTGGGTGCTGTCGGCGTGCTCGCGGTCGATTCGCTGCCACAATCGAGTTCGCAGCCGTTCCGGCAGGCCGACGATCAGCTCGTTCTCCCGCTCGATCCGGCGATGGATACTATCCCGTGCGCGCTGCCTCAGGTCCGCGAGTTGGCGGGACTGCTCGGCCAGGTCCGGAACGATGCGTTTGGCCGCGTCGGTCGGCGTCGAGGCGGCCAGGTCGGCGACGTGATCCAGCAGGGGGACGTCGCTCTCGTGGCCGATCGCGCTGACGATCGGCGTGCGCGCGGCCGAGACGGCGCGGATCAGCGTCTCGTTGCTGAACGGCAGCAGATCCTCGACGCTGCCGCCGCCCCGGGCGATGACGATCACGTCGATGTCGGGGTCGGCGTCCAGGCGGCGCAGGGCTGCGACGATCTCGGTCACCGCGGACGTGCCCTGGGTGGCAACGTTCTCGATGCGGATTGCAGCTCCGGGCAGCCGGCGACGTACGTTCTCCACCACGTCCCGCTCCGCCGCGCTGGCCCGTCCGGTGATAAGCCCGATCTGCCGTGGCAGGAACGGCAGCGGGCGCTTGCGGTCGGCGGCGAACAGTCCTTCGGCGGCGAGCAGTTTGCGGAGCTGTTCCAGACGGGCGAGCAGTTCGCCCAGTCCGACCTGACGAACCTCCAGGGCGCGCAAGCTCAGCGTGCCGCGCTCAAGCCAGAAGTCGGGCCGAGCGCGGAGTACGACCCGGGTGCCTTCGGTGATCGTCTCGGCGAGCACCCCGCGTGGGCAGGTCACCGACAGCGAGATGTTCGCGTCCGGATCGCGCAGGGTCAGAAACTGCGTCGGCATGCCCGGCCGGCGGGTCAGTTGAGCGATCTGGCCGTCCACCCAGACCTCGCCCAGTTGGCCGATCCATGCGCTGATCTTCTGGGCGACGACGCGGACCGGCCACGGAGCCTCGGCGGAGGTCTCCCCGCGCGCCACTGATTACTCGTCGCCGATCGTGTCGAACGGGGACGGCGCCGTGTTGCGCAGGCTCCGGACCGTCTTGGCAGCTGAGCTCTTCCGGGGTTTCACCTTGGCAGGTACCGCCTTCGCGGGCACGGTCTTGCGGGGCGCAGTCTTGCGCGGCGCAGTCTTGGCCGCGGCGGTCTTTCGCGGCGCAGGTTCGGCAGGGACGGTCTTGGCAGGGACGGTGTTGGCCGGGAACGTGTTGGCAGGAACCCTGTTGCCGGACGCGGTTTGGGCCGATGAGGTTGGCTGCGGCTCGGCCACCCCCGACGTCATCGCGCCGGCCGCGGGCACCTCGCGGATCACCGGTCCGTCATCGCGCCTGATCGGATCATCGAAGGTGGCCCAGGGCGGCGGCTCGTCCGTGGTCGGCCGATGGTTGAGGACGTCGTCACCGCGCGCAGCGAGTTGGGCGTAGCGCTGCTGGGCACGCAGCGACAACTGCAGCGCGGTGCTCACGGCGAGCATCGGCAGTTCGATCGCCTTGTCGGGCAGGTGCTTGGCATCCTGGAGGGCCTGGGCGGCCAGACCGATTGCGGCGCGGAACGGACTGGGCAGTGACGGCATGTGTCCAGGGTGCCGTATTGGATCGATCCGTACCATCGGGGGCATGACTTCCAGCGAGCTGACCCCGTCCGTGCAACCGGTGAACACGCCCGGTCGGGTGCTGCTGGCCAAGCCGCGTGGGTACTGCGCCGGCGTCGACCGGGCCGTGCAGACGGTCGAACGGGCGCTGGAGCATTACGGCTCGCCGGTGTATGTGCGCAAGCAGATCGTCCACAACTTGCATGTCGTCGCGTCGCTCGAGGCGCGTGGCGCGATCTTCGTCGAGGAGAACGACGAGGTCCCCGAAGGGTCGATCGTCGTGTTCTCCGCGCATGGCGTCGCGCCGGAGGTGCACCAACAGGCCGAAGCGCGCGGGCTGAAGACGATCGATGCGACCTGCCCGCTGGTGACGAAGGTGCATCACGAGGTGCGGCGTTTTGCCAATGACGACTTCGACATCCTGCTCATCGGCCATGAGGGACACGAGGAGGTCATCGGGACCAGCGGTGAAGCACCTGAGCACATCACCATCGTCGACGGCCCGGACTCGGTGGCTGCAGTGCAGGTGCGCGACCCGGCGAAAGTCGTTTGGCTCTCGCAGACCACGCTGTCGGTGGACGAAACGATGCAGACGGTCGACGCGCTGCGAGCCAGGTTCCCGTCGCTGCAGGCGCCGCCGTCGGACGACATTTGTTACGCGACGCAGAACCGCCAGGCGGCGGTGAAGATAATCGCGCCGCAGGTCGAGTTGTTCTTGGTCGTCGGTTCGGCGAACTCCTCCAACTCGGTGCGGATGGTCGAGGTTGCCGCGGTTGCGGGCGCCGGCGCTGCCTACCTCGTCGAGAACGCCGCTGCGATCGATCCGACGTGGCTGACCGGGGTGTCGACGGTGGGCGTGTCATCCGGTGCGTCGGTTCCGGAGATTCTGGTACGCGAGGTGACCGACTGGCTGGCCGCGCATGGGTACAGCGAACTGCAGGAGGTCGTCAACACCGAGGAGCGGCTGACGTTCGCGCTGCCGCAGGAGTTGCGCCGCGCGCTGAAATAACCCGATGGTGCAATATTCACACCCGTGACCGGTGCAAAAACTGCATAATCGGGTCAGCGGCGGACGATCAGTCGGATACCGGCGATGATCAGCACAGCGGCGGTAGCGGCGGCGATCGCGGGGAAGCCGTACACGAGCCAGTTCGCGGCCGCGTCGTACAGGACTTTCCGGTCGTGCAGACCGCCCGAGCGGACGTAGAGCATCACCGCTGCCGCGACCGAGTACACGATTGGCGGCGCGATCACGATCGGGAACATCGCCGAGCGGCGGACGACGAGGATCGCGATTACCGAGGCGATGACGATCCCGTAGTTGAAGCCGCCGCGGACCTGGGTACCGCTGACGGTGTCGATAAGGCCGCCGATCCCGGCGATCACGAGCAGGACGAGCAGGCCCGCCCAGCCGGGCAGGCCCCGCTCCGCGATCTTGTCCGGCCGATAGCTCGTGACGGGTACGGCGAGCGGTTCGTCGGGCGCGTCGTACCGCCCGCGACGGCCGTGGGATGCGAGGGGGGCGACACCTGGTGCAGCACCCGAGCGGGCGGCCACGGCGATCTGCTCAAGTCCTGCCCGCGCGCTCGCCGGCCGCTGGTGGGAGGCCCGGACGGGCGCGCCTTGCCGGGCGGGAACGTCGGCAGGGTCGGCGGCGCTTGACCGCACAGGCGTTGCCGGACCCCAACCGTCCCCATGGGGCGTGGGTCCGCGTCTGCGCCCGCCTGGTGGCGGCTGCGCGTTCGCCAACGTCTGACTCCCTCGTCGTTGCGCCGGTCCGTGCCGGCTGCCGGTCGCCGTTCGCGAGCGGTGATGAATCGAGGCAACCGTACCCGGCTTACCTGGCCGCAGCCCGGTTGACGCGCTGCTTTGCCAGGCTAAGCCCGTTCGCTGTGGGATTGCTCGTCACCGGACGCGGCCCGCAGGTTCACCAGCCGAGGCGGGCCGAGTTCGGCGCTGGTGGGCAGACGCGGCACGGTGTCGCGCAGCGGTGTCAGGGTGGCGAGGGTGGCCCCGGCGTCGACCACCCCGAGCGACTGCAGTTGCCGGGCCTTGGGCAGTACGCGTCGTTCCATCGAGCCGACCGCGTCGTTGTAGGCGCCGACCGCGCCGTCCAGGCTCTTGCCGAGCTTGTCAAAGTGCGAGCCGAGCGTGCTCAGCCGCTCGTACAGTTCCTTGCCCAAGGTATGCACGGCGTGCGCGTTGGTGGCCAGTACCTGCTGCCGCCAGGTGTAGGCGACGGTCCGGAGCAGCGCGATCAGCGTGGACGGCGTCGCCAGCACGATGTTCTTGGCGAACGCGTGCTCGAGCAGCGCCGTGTCCTGCGCTAGTGCGGCGTCCAGGAACGCATCGGCGGGGACGAAGCAGACGACGAACTCCGGAGTCGGGCTGAACCGGTCCCAGTAGGCCTTCGCCGACAGTGCGTCAACGTGCGTACGCAACTGGCGGGCGTGGGCCTTCAGTCGGTCGTCGCGCGTGCGTTCATCGGTGGCCTGCATCGCCTCCAGATATCCGCTGAACGCGACCTTGGCGTCGACGACGATGTTGCGACCGCCGGTCAGCCGCACCACCAAATCCGGACGCACGGTGTTCCCGTCGGTGTCAGTGACCGAGGCCTGGGTGTCGAAGTCGACGTGTTCGACCATGCCGGCGGCCTCGATGACGCGTTCCAGTTGCATCTCTCCCCAGCGGCCGCGGACCTGAGGTGCCCGCAGCGCCGTGACCAGGGCAGAAGTTTCGGTCCGCAGCAGGTCCGAGGCCTGGCTCATCGAGCGCACCTGCTCGCGCAGCGCGCCATCGGACACCGCGCGCCCCTTCTCGACCTCGCCGAGTTGCTGCTGCACGCGTGCCAGCGAGTCGCGCAGCGGCACGACCAGCGCGGCCAGATCACCGTTGCGCATGAGCAGTTCCTCGCGGTCGGCCGTGGCCGAACGGCCGGCGTCGAGTTCGGCGCGCAACCCGGCGGCGACGGCGAGCGCCGAGCGTAGGTCGACCTCGACCCGCTGCCGCGCGAGCAGCCAGCCGATCAGCACCCCGGCAGCGAGGATGAGAACAGCGACCACGAGTTCCATGTCACCAGGCAAGCACGGGCGTCCGACAATTTCGTGGACCTCCGTAGACTCGCAACTCGTGAGCCTCACCATCGGGATCGTCGGACTGCCCAATGTCGGCAAGTCCACGCTGTTCAATGCCCTGACCAAGAACGACGTGCTCGCGGCCAACTACCCGTTCGCGACGATCGACCCGAACGTGGGCGTTGTCGGCGTTCCCGACCCGCGTCTGGACGCTCTCGCGAAGATCTTCGGCTCGGCCAAGATCATCCCGGCCGTCGTCTCCTTCGTGGACATCGCGGGCATCGTCCGCGGCGCGAGCGAGGGCGCCGGGCTGGGCAACAAGTTCCTGGCCAACATCCGCGAGGCCGACGCGATCTGTCAGGTCATCCGCGCGTTCAGCGACCCGGACGTGGTGCACGTCGACGGCAAGGTCTCACCCAAGGACGACATCGAAACGATCAATACCGAGCTCATCCTGGCTGACCTGCAGACCCTCGAGAAGGCGTTGCCCCGGTTGCAGAAGGAATCGCGTCTGGACAAGGGCAAGCTCGAAGTCATCGCCGCGGTCGAGGCCGCCGAGAAGGTGCTTTCTGCGGGGCAGACGGTCTTCGCGTCTGGACTGGATCGCGAACCCCTGCGCGAGTTGCACCTGATGACGGCCAAGCCGTTCCTGTACGTCTTCAACCTGGA
>JBDTDN010000074.1:0-3855 GCA_039923055.1 Jatrophihabitantaceae bacterium | reverse complement strand
ATGTGGCAGCGTGCGTGACAAGCCCCAGAAGCGACAACCTGCTCGTCGTCGGCGCCATCCGTGCCTGCGCGTCATTGACACCGTCGACCTTCCTGATCAATCCTTCACGCTGAGCGTCCTGGAATCTCACCAAGCCGTCACGCTCGGAGGCCAGGAAATTCTGATCGTCCACCCGGGAGACGTTACTGGCGCGCCTCTGAGCAGCCCCTACCGTCGCCGGATCGACGGGCTATGAGACCGATGCCCGCCGAACAGCTTGCCGGAGGACGCTCCGCAGTTGTGGGCCTGCGCCAGTGGGGTGATCATGAAAGCTGAAAGTGCGAGTTGAAGATCAGCCCGAGCACCGCGCCGTGCGGTGTGCGTACGGTGGCGGTCACGATGCCGTCGCCAACATCGCTGACCGGCGTGCGCTCATGGGCCGGCCTGCGACCGCCGCCTGCATCGACGCCGCGACATCATCGACCGCCCAGTACGTCAGCGCGCGGTCGGCCGGATCGGCGTCGGGTAGGAGCCCAAGCGCATAAGCGGCCACCACGCCTTGGCCGCCTGAAGGTCCGGCGCCGGGTAGATCACCGTGCGCAAGCCCTGCAATGTCAATGTCATCACCGAAGACAACCACAGGGCTCCGACATCACCCTGACCGGGAAACTGACCGCCCCATGACTGACGACGCAGCCGCCCGTAACGGGGTCCTGATGCTTCGGGACCCGCGTCTGCGGGAGGATGATCCGGGCATGGCGAACACTTACCGTCTTGGGCCGATGCGACGCGGCATCAACATCGTGATGACCACGATGATCCGGCTCGGGGTCGGCGCCTCGTCGAGCTTCCTGCTGACCACGACGGGTCGCAAGACCGGTAGCCCTCGGACAACCCCGGTCACCCTTGTCGAGGGGGACGGCGACCAGTGGCTGGTCGCCCCGTACGGGCCGGTGGGCTGGGTCCACAACGTCCGATCCACCCCCGAAGTGTCGCTGCGGCGGGGCAGAAAGACCCAGGTGCGGAAGGCCATCGAGGTGGACGCCGACACCGCCGGTCCAGTCCTCCGCCGGTACGTCGGCGACGTCCAAGTCACAGCCCCGTTCTTCGATGCAAAGGCCAGTGATCCGGTCGAGCGCTTCGTCGAAGAAGCGACACGCCACCCGGTGTTCCGCCTCACCGAAGTTGGTTGACTGTACGAAGGCCCGGTCGCGGGACGACACACGCTGCCAGCGCCTCGCGTCCAAGATCCACCACGATTCGCAGCAGGAACGGTCCGCAGCGCACGGCCTGGACAGCAGCCGTCCGAGTTGATCTTGTGTCAGAAGGGATCCCTGAGCGGTCTGCTCGGGCGTCAGAGCCATGGTGTTCAAAGTTGCCGGCACACATTGTGTACATTACATCAAAACACGCTAGCATCATGTACATGACGACACTTCCGGTGGCCGACGCCCGTGCCCAGTTCTCGCGCCTCATCGACGCTACGACAACCACCCACGAGCGCTTCGAAATCACCCGCAACGGCCGGCGAGCTGCAGTGCTGATGTCGGCTGACGACTACGACATCCTGCAGGACACTATCGCCGTACTGTCCGATGCAGAACTGCTCAACGCGCACCGCGACGGTCGCGCCGCCCTCGACGCCGGCGACTACCTGGACGCCGACCAACTCGCTCACGCGATGCGCGAGACCGGACGCCTGCCCGAGTGAGCGAACGCTACCGGCTGCGAATCGCCCGACCGGCAGCTAGGGCATTGGCCGAGACACTGCCTGAAAAGGTCGCAACCGCAGCTTATGAATTCATCACCGGCGCCGTGCTCGACAACCCCCACCGGGTGGGCAAGCCCCTCGACCCGCCGATGGCGCCGGCCTGGACCGCACGACGCGGCACCTACCGCATCCTCTTCCTGCTCGACGAGAGTCAACACATCGTCGAGGTCACTGCGATTCGCCAGCGCTCAGACGCCTATCGAACCTGAGCGATCATCGCGAAGACAGCACCGTTCGGCGATCGGCAATCGGGACGGTGCGCTCGACCCCTTGGCGCGTGTTCTTTGTCTTGTTGAGTGGATCGCTGGTCAGGTGGTGTGAAGATCGTCGTCGCGGGCGCCGCGGATCTCGGCGAACTCGGGGCTGTCCGCGAGCGTGCGGACTGCTTGCCACATCCGGACCGCCGCGCGGCCGCGAGGAATGGCGGTCAGGACTGGGCCGAAGAAGGCACGCCGCGCTGTGTGGATCATCGGGGTTCCGCCATGGCCGCCTGACGGTTCGACGGCTGCTCGGGTGCGCGCCCTCAGGTCCTGGTCCCAGCCGGAGTCCTCGGCAGCGCCGGCCAACGCCGCTGGCAGTCCCAGCTCGCGCAGCGTCTGGGCGATGTTGCTCGCGTTGTCGCGGACTCCCTGCACGTGCCGCCGGTTCCCGAACGTTGTGTAGAAGCGTGACCACGACGCGATATCCGGTGAGGCGAGCAGCGCGGCGGCCACCCTGGCCGGGCGCCACGCCTGCTCGTTGTAGTCGCGGTAGGAGTCGTCGAGGTCGCGGCCCTCGTTGACGTACGCCAGGCTCATCAGTTCGATTCGCACCCGTATCCCGGTGTGCCGAGCGACCTCGAGTAGCCACTGCGTAGTGATCCACGCAAACGGGCACTGCGGGTCGACGAAGACGGCTACGTCCCAGACTTGACTGTTCTCCACGAAGACGACACTATTTTCCGGAGAAAGTATCTGTCAAGGGAAGGGCCATGCCGTGACTTACCGCCCAGCCTCGACCGACGCCGTGGCCCGAATGTCGCAGCAATGGCGGCAGGTGCTGCCCGGGCTGGACACCCAACCCCTGTTGGTCCTTGGCCGGCTGCAACGGGTCGTGGCCCGCACCGATCCGCTGCTGCGCCTGAAGTTCGCCGCGGCTGGGCTGGGGCCTGGCGAGTTCGACGTCCTGGCCGCATTGCGCCGCGAAGACCCAGCCGGGCCAGTGCCGGCCGGCGAACTCGCCGAGACGATGCTCGTCACCGCCGGAGCGGCCACCAAACGCGCCGACCGACTCATCGCCGCCGGCCTGGTCACCCGCGAACGATCCGGGACCGACGGCCGCGGCAGGTACCTCGCCCTGACCGGCCGCGGCAGAGAGCTCACCGACCGGTTGATGACCGCCCACATGGACACGGAAGCGTCGATCCTGTCCGGGCTGGGCCAGAGCGAACAGGACCAGCTCGCGCACCTGCTCAGCCGCCTGCTGAACCACCTCGAGGAACCGTCCGATCACGAAACGACAGGAGACTGACCATGACGACATCGTTCGCCGAGTTCATGCGAGAGCGTGAGGCCGCATCCAACGATTACATCCGCGGAGACACCACCGCCCTTCAGAACATGCTCACCGGAAAGGACCCGGCCACGTTCATGTCACCCGGCGGGGGCGTCACCGTCGGCGCGGACGCGGCCGCACGGGCCCAAATCGACGGGGCCACCGCCTTCGGCCGTGCCAGTACCGGCCGGTTCGAGGTGCTCAACTCCGGATCCAGCGGCGACCTAGCCTTCTGGACCGGCCGTCAGATCGCCACGATGGACATCAAGGGCCGCGACACGCCCGTGCCCATGACGCTGCGCACCACCGAGGTCTTCCGCCGCGAAAGCGGCACATGGAAACTCATCCACCGACACGCCGACATGCCCAGCCCACGAGACTAGGGCGACGCCAACGCGCCACTGTCGCGGATGCCGATCGACAATCGGTGCGCCGTCTACGGCGTTGCGAACCGGGTGAGGTAGTGGCGTTGCCAGGGTGTCTCCACCGCCTGCCGGTGGTAGCCCGCCCGTACGTAGGCGACCGCTTCGCCAGCGGGCACTCCGTCCAGCACCGCCAAACAGGCAAGCGCG
>JBDTDN010000073.1:0-5411 GCA_039923055.1 Jatrophihabitantaceae bacterium | reverse complement strand
GTAGGCGCGGGTGATCTCGGCGATGTCCCCGCCGGTCTCCTCGATCGCGCGGTGAACGAACGTGGTGCCGCTTCGGTTGATCATGTCGTTGACGACACCGGTGGTGATGATCTCGCGGTGCAGCGGGTGGTTGACCAGGTCGTCGGCGAGGGCGGCAACCTCGGGTTCACCCAACTCGGCCGGGTCGAGTACGCGCGTTACGGGGGTCCGGCCACCGGCGGGGGCGTAGCCGGCAGGCAAGGGGGCCGGATCAACACCGACGCGATTGACAACTCCGCCGGCGTCGACACCTCCGACCACGAGGTCAACCTGAAGATCCTGCTGGACCGGTCGGTTGCCTCCGGGGCGATCGACCGTGCCGAACGCAACCGACTGCTCGCATCGGTGACTGACGACGTCGCTGCCCTGGTGCTGCGCGACAACTATGAGCAGAACGTGCTGCTCGGTATGGCCCGCAAGCTGAGTCCGGCGTTGTCCAGCGTTCACCAGCGCTTCATCCAGGAACTGGAGGCCGACGGCTCGCTGGACCGGGAGATCGAGTTCCTGCCGTCGGACAAGCAGTTCGAGCAGCGCGAGGCTGACGGGATCGGTATCGTCTCGCCGGAGAACGCGGTCCTGATCGCGTACTCGAAGATCGCGCTCACCGCGCACATCGAGGCTACGACGCTCCCGGACGAACGGTGGTTCCACCGGGCGCTCGCGGGGTACTTCCCGCCAGCGATCGCCGAGCGGTTCGCCGACGACCTGGTCAACCACCCGCTGCACCGCGAGATCATCACCACCGTTGTCGTCAACGACATGATCAACCGAAGCGGCACTACGTTCGTTCACCGCGCGATCGAGGAGACCGGCGGGGACATCGCCGAGATCACCCGCGCCTACAGCGTGGTCCGCGAGGTGTTCGGCCTCGAACCGTTGTGGACGGCTATCGAAGCGCTGGACAACAAGGTGCCGACCGACGCCCAGCACGCCGGTTACCGCGAGATGCGCCGGCTGATCGACCGCGCCACCCGGTGGTTCGTCGACGTGCGGTTCCCGATCAGTGACGTCGCTGCCGAGATCGACCGCTTCGGTCCGACGCTGCGTGAGCTGGGGCCGCGGATCACCGAACTGGTCCGCGGCGCCGAGTTGGCCGACATCCATGCCGAGGCCGGCCGGATGGTCGATCTGGGGTTGCCGTCGGAGCTGGCAATCAACCTTGCCGAATTGCTCAGTGCGTTCTTGCTGCTGGACGTGGTGGAGATCGCCAACGCGAGCGAGCACTCCGCCACGGAGATTGCCGAACTGCACTTCGCACTGTCCGACCAGTTCTACGTCGATGAGATGTTGACGTCGATCACCGAACTGCCGCGCGATGACAGGTGGTCGACGCTGGCCCGCGCAGCCGTGCGGCACGACGTGTATGCCGCGCTCTCCTCGATCACCACGTCGGTACTGCATTCGACCGACGACACGCTGTCCGCCGACGAGCGGATGGCGCGATGGAGTGCCGCGAACGCCGAGCGGGTGGAGCGTGCGCGCAAGACGGTACGTGCCGCGTTGGATCGGGAAACCGTCGACCTGGCGACGCTGTCGGTAGCGCTGCGGGTCATGCGCAGCCTGCCGGCCTAATTCGTACCGAGATCGTTGCTGATCTTGAAGGCCGAATCTCAGACGGACCGTTGCATCTGCAGGCTCACCGCTCGTTAGCCCTTGATGCTGGGCAGCACTTTGGCGAACGAGGTGATGGTCTCCTTCAGCCCGTCGAACATGGAGTAGCCGGGTTTGCGTACCGGTGCCAGTTTCAGACTCGCGGTGCCGAAGCCCAACTCGCGCAGCCGTTGGAAGTGCGCGACGGTCTCCTCCGGACGGCCTGAGATCGAGAACTTGTCGACGAGGTCGTCGGTGACCAACTCGTCCAGTTCGGCAGGGTAGGAGCCTTCGGGGTCGAAGTACCAGCCCTGGCTGCGCGATAACGCCTCTTCGATCGCTGCGAACCGCTCTGGTTCAATCTCCAGGTCGGCCGGTCGCAGCGCCACCAGGAAGTCCGCGGTGTCGCGGCGCTGGGTGCGCCGGGCCGCGTCGCCGTCGGGCGAGCAGCACAGGGTCAGCCGGGGCGCGATCTCAACCGCGGTGGCCTCGCGGCCCGTTCGGGCCCGTCCGGCCTCGACCCAGCCGGCGTACTGCGTGGCAATCGTCGGCGAGAGGTAGCGGGCGCCGACGAGCGCGCGGTCGGCCAGTTCGCCACTGAGCTTGGCCACCTGCTCGCTGCGGGTGCCGACAGCGATCGGGATGCGTCGGTTCGGTGGCTTGCGCAGCTTGGCGCCCTTGGTCTGGTAGACGGGCCCGTCGTAGGTGAGCGATTCACCGTCCAGCAATGCCCGGATGATCGTGATCGTGTCGCGCAGGGTGGCCACCGGACGGCTGTATTGGAGCCCGACCGCGTCCAGGCCGGCGCCCACGCCCAAGCCGATGAAGGCTCGCCCACCGGAGATGTCATCGAGGTCCGCGACGGCGGCCGCAATAGCCGCCGGGTGGCGCAGGTACGGACTGCTGACCATGCTGCCGATCTCCACCCGTTCGGTGACCTGCGCGCAGAGGGCTTGGACGAGGAAGGTGTCGGGCCACAGCACCACGTCGGAGATGCCGAGCCGATCGAAGCCGGCCTGTTCGATGAGCCGGGCGATCTCCTGGTTCTCTGCAGCCGTCATGCCGGGGCTGAATTCGGCTTCGAGCAAGAGTTCGGTGGTCACCGCGCCAGCTTAAGCCGCTCATCCGCCCCGACGCACCCCGCTGATCGGCACTCACCGGCATCGCCGTAGCAGTCTGGAAAGGCATGAACGATACCGCCGTGCCAAATCCCAGTCAGGCCACTAGGGCGGTCGATCAGCGCGTGTCGAGTCGTGCGATTACCTCGGCCGGCCGGTTGGTGATGATCGTGTCAACGCCCAGACTGCGCACGTAGTCGATGTCGGCCGGTTCGTCCACCGTCCAGACGTACACCTGGTGCCCGCGGGCGTGTGCGCGTTCGACGAAGCGCGGATCGGCGCGCAGCAGGTGCAGGCCGGGACCGGCGATCGGGACGCCGACCGGCAGCATCCCCTCACGCCGTACCGGATAGAGCCGCTCCAGCAGCAGGACGGTCGGAATGTCTGGAGCGAGCAGCTTGATCCGACGCAGCGCGGTCGGTGCAAAGCTCATCACGATCACCGGGTTGTCCATGTCGGCCGGTGCGTGCGGCGTCTTCGGCAGATTGGGCCGGCCGGCCAAGCCGAACCGGGCGAGCAGGTCGACGAGTTCCTTCTCGACCAGCCCGGCATAACGCGTCGGATGCTTGGTCTCGACCAGCAACCGGATCGGCGTGGGCGCGTCGTGGACGAGTTCGAGAAGTCGTTCCAGTGTGAGCACGCCGCCGCCGGAGTGAACACGGTCCGGGATCACGCCAGCGAGGTACGGCGTGTCGTTCAGCAGTTGGTCGGCCGAGCTGGGCAGATCCCCGTGCCAGGAGGTGAAGTCCAGTGCGGACAGGGTCTTCAGGTCGAACTCGCTGACGACGCCGCGGCCGTCGGAGGTGCGGTTGACGGTCCGATCGTGAACGCAGACCAGATAACCATCCCGTGTCAGCCGGACGTCGCATTCCAGGGCATCGGCGCCGGACTCGATGGCCGTCACGTACGCGGCGAGGGTGTGCTCGGCCAGCGTCGACGATGCGCCGCGGTGAGCAACGACCATCGGGCGGGCCGGGGGGTGGACGGCAGTGCGCCGCGCGCGGGGACTCATCAGAGCGCCACTGAACCCGGGTCAGGCGACAGTTGCGGGCCGGCCGGTGTCCGAGACCATCGGTCGGCCGGAATCTGCCCAGGCGTGCATCCCGCCGGCGACGTTCACCGCATCGTGGCCGTTCTGCACCAGCCACGCGGTGACCTGTCCTGAACGTCCGCCCATCGCGCAGATCACGTATGTCGTCCGATCGTTTGCCAGCAGGTCGGGTTCGTAGCTGACGCGGTTCGGGACGTCGTTCATCGGCACGTGAACGGCACCTTCGACGTGCCCGGCCGCCCATTCGAAGTCCTCGCGCACGTCGAGGATGTGCGCGCCCTCCGGTAGTCCGTCGAGGGTGATGCTGGGGATCTGGTTCGGGTTCACGTCATCGAGTCTGCCCGATACCGCGCTTACTTCAGTAGGCGGGACAGCCGACGATCGGCCAGGCTGCGACCCTCGGTCTGACAGGTCGGGCAGTACTGGAACGAGCGATCGGCGAAGGACACGTCTCCGATCGTGTCACCGCAGACCGGGCACGGCAGACCGGCGCGGGCGTGCACCTGCAGCCCGCTGCGCTTCTCGCCCTTCAGCGTCGCCGCCTTCTGCCCCGTCGAGCGCGCAATGGCGTCCGTCAATACAGACTGAATGGCCTTGTGCAGTAGGGAGATCTCGCCCGCCGTCAGCTTCGCCGCAAGCTTGAACGGGGACAACTTCGCGGCGTGCAGGATCTCGTCGGAGTACGCGTTGCCGATCCCGGCCAGCACGGACTGGTTGGTGATCGCCCGCTTGAGCTGCGAACGCTCTGCGCCGAGGATCGCCGCCAGTTCATCGGCCGTGACTGCCAGCGCGTCCGGTCCGAGGCGGGCGATCCCCGGGACGTCCAGGGGGTCGTTCACGAGGTACACGGCTAGCCGCTTCTTCGTTCCGGCTTCGGTGAGATCGAATCCCGACGCTGGGCCGGCGTCGAACTCCGGAGCCAAATGCACGCGTAGGGCGAGCGGGCCGCGGCCGAGCTTGGGCGGGGTGGATGACAGATTGTCGCGCCACTGCAACCAACCGGCACGGGACAGATGCGCGATCAGATGCAGCTTCGGCCCGGCGAATTCAACGGACAGGAACTTGCCGTACCGCCTCGCGCCGCTGACCTGCGCGCCGTGCAATACGGTCAGCGGAGGGTCGAACGTCTTGACCGCACTCAGTGCGGCGACATCGGTCCGTACTACTGCGCGCCCCACGGCGCGATCGCGCAGGAACGCTGCGAGTGCCGCTACCTCCGGAAGTTCAGGCATGTACCTGAGCCTAGTTGCGGACCGCTGGCCAAGCAGGCATCACACGCAACGGACCCGGCCGCCGCATGTTCGCGTCGACCGGGTCCGTTGTTAAGCCCACGGCATTAGCTGGCCGGTATGTACCCGATCACGTCGAACACCACCCGGGCCTGGTTGGAGGTGAGGTAGTTGATCTGCCCGTCGGCCGGCAGTTCCACGATCACCATGTTCGCAACCGGACTTGTCGTCGCGTAGTTGAGCGTCGACGCATGCGGGGCCGCGGTATGACCGTCACCGTCGGTGTCCGGGTAGACCGTCAGGTAGCCAAGGGCCGAGACCGGGACACCCGTGACGTTCATCAGCACTGCCCGGGCGTTCTCCGGTACCCCACCGGAGCCAGTC
>JBDTDN010000072.1:0-9979 GCA_039923055.1 Jatrophihabitantaceae bacterium | reverse complement strand
CTGAGCGCGATCCCCGAAGTGCAGATGGGCTTCTCCGATGCCGGTGCGCATCTGCGGAACATGGCGTTCTACAACTTTCCGCTGCGATTGCTCAAACGCGCAAACGACAGCGGCTTCATGAGTCTGGAACGGGCGGTCCACCGGCTGACCGGCGAACTCGCGCAGTGGTACGGACTGGACGCGGGCACGTTGCGCGAAGGCGACCGCGCCGACTTCGTGATCATCGATCCAGGCGCACTGGACGGTGCTGTCGACGAACACCACGAGGCGCCGATGGACGTGTTCGGTGGGCTGGTGCGGATGGTGAACCGCAATGACGCGGCCGTCACCGCAACGTTCGTGGCAGGCAACCGGTTGTTCGGTGCAGGGGTGTTCGAGGGCGACTTCGGGCAGCGACGGACCGGCCGGTTCCTGCGGGCCGGCGAACCGCGCGGGCAGGTCGATCCGCTCACCCAGCACGCCCGGCGGGACCCGGTAGCACCCCCGTCCACCGCCGCTGCCGGATGAGTACTGCGGTTGCTGGGCGGCGGACTCAGGCCGAGCGTAAGGCCGCTACGGTCGACCGTCTGTTGAACGCGACGATCGGCGCGCTTGCCGAGGTCGGCTACGCGCGCACGTCGCTGGGCGAGATCTGCCGGCGTTCGGGCGTCTCCCGGGGCGGGTTGTTTCGCCACTTCGACTCCCGGCTGGACCTACTGGTGTCCGCAGCCGAAGAGGTCGGCCGCCGGCACCTGCAGATCGCGGCAGCGCAACTCGCTGCCTTGGACCGACCAACCGTGCGGGCGTTGCTGCTCCTGCTGCGAGAACGCGACCGGGCGCCGGAGAACGCGGTGTGGTTCGAACTGCTCGTCGCCGCCCGTACCGATTCGGATCTGCGAGAGCGGCTCGCGCCCATCGCACGATCGTTCGTCGATCAGACTGTCGGCAGCGCTCGGGCTCATCCGTTGCTGACGTCGCTGAACGAGGGCGAGCTCGAACTGATCGTCACCACCCTGGAGCACGTTTTCGACGGCGAAAGCACCCGACGCCAGCTTGTCCCGGACCTTCGACTCGAGGAGCGCCGGCTGGAGCTACTCGCCTAGTTCACCGCGTTCGTCCTGACGCGGGTAGGGAGTTAGATCAGGAACTTCGGTGAGAGTACGACGTCGACCCCGGACGTCGTCGCGTCCGCGGTCACCGGCACTGCGGTTGCCCCTAACGCCACCGGACCGAATCCGGCCCATGGCGCGTTGGCGAAACACTGGCCATGGAACCCGGTCAGGGTAATCCCGCCCTTCGCCGAGGCAGGGCTGAAGCAGATCGCGTAGCCAGCATGGCTGACTGGCAGGTTGCTCACCAGGTATGTGCCGGTCTTGGTCGTGAGCACGTGCTCCACCTCGACTCCAGCCGCGTTGAACGCCGTCACTTTGACCTGTGCCAGGTTGAATTTGAGCAGGTTCAGGTTGAGTAGGTTCTGGGTGACCTTCCCGGAGATGGCCCCTACGCCGGTCGCGGACGGGTCGATGAATTCCGTGTCGATGCCCGTCACATGCTGACCGGTCCCTACTGAGACAGTCTTCGCATCCGACGGCATCTGGACCAGACCCAGCGGGTCTGGGAAGGGGTAGAAGCCCTGGGCGTTCTGGTAGCACTGCCCGCTGAAGGAGTCGTCCCCAACGAAACAGACCCAGTACCCGTTGGTCCCCGACGCGGCCAGACCTGTCAGCGTGTAGGTACCGTCGCTGGCGGTGGTGGTACCGGTGACGTAGGTGGGTCCGTACACCAAGTCGCCGCCCGGCCCGTACACCGCTTCCCGCTGGTACAACCCCACACCGATCCCGGCGAGGGGGGCGCCTGTCCCCATGACCCGGACGGTCCCGGAGATGCTGCCGGTCGACGCACCGGATGCACTGAGTGCGGGCAGCACCGCGATGCAGGTCGCCGCGGCCAGCAATGCCATCCCGAGTCGGACTTTGATCGAGTGCAGCAGTGTCATGCGTGCAATGCTCATGAGGAAACTCCAGGCTTCAGCTGAGAATGGCTCAACGGCAGCGTGGACCCGGATTTCTCGCCCCGCAATTCAGAAGATCAACTTATCGGATTAGTCCGAATTTTGGCTCACGACAGGCTCACAGCGGACTTGATCGGACTCGGGTTGAGCCCACCGTCGAACCGAGCCGCCGAGCGTAGGGTCAAGACATACGTCATCAGGAGGCGCCATGGGCTACATCGGGCAGATGCCACAGGCAAATAAGGAACTCCCGGGGCGCGCCACCTCGACGGGTGAGCCTGGCGCCCCCGGAAAGACGGCGCTAGACGTTGCCGATCATGGCGGCTCCCGGGCTGACGAGCTGCCATCGCTGCTGTCGGGCTCGCGCTCAGTCACCCTGACCCTGACCGACCAGCCTGTTGACGAGGTCGTTGACGAGTAGCCGGTGGCTGCATTACCGCCCGCGGAGCCCGGGTAACGCGTCGGCCCGTAGGCCAGTACCCCAGACAACGCGTCACGGGATATTCTCCTGGACAGCACCTCGTTCCACGCACCCCTAGGAGAGCCATGCCCACCGAACACGTCGACGTCCTGATCATCGGTGCCGGGTTGTCGGGGATCGGCGCGGCCTGTCATCTGACCCGCGAGTGTCCAGGCAAGACGTACCGAATAGTCGAGCGTCGCCAGGCGATCGGTGGCACATGGGACCTGTTCCGGTACCCCGGGATCCGCTCGGACTCGGACATGATGACCTTCAGCTACAACTTCCGACCGTGGACCTCGACGAAGGTGCTGAGTGACGGCGAGGCGATCCGCGAATACGTCGTCGACACGGCCAAGAAGTACGGCGTCCCACAACACATCCGGTTCGGTCGGCAGGTAATCAACGGCAACTGGTCCAGCGCCGATCAGCGGTGGACGCTCACGGCGTTGAACGAGGCTTCCGGAGAGACCGAGACGTTCACCGCGAACTTCATCATCGGCTGCACCGGTTACTACAACTACGACAAGGGCTACGAACCGGACTTCCCCGGTCGGGACGAGTTCGCCGGGCAGATCGTCCATCCGCAACGTTGGCCCGAGGACTTGGACTACGCCGGCAAGCGGGTCGTGGTGATCGGCAGCGGTGCCACCGCGGTGACCTTGGTGCCGGCCATGGCCAAGATCGCCGCACACGTCACGATGCTGCAGCGCTCACCCACCTGGATCGTGTCGCTACCGTCGGAAGACAACATCTCGGCCACGCTCCGCAAGGTGCTGCCGGCCCGCGTCGTCCACAAGTTGGCTCGGCAGCGAAACATCCTCATCCAGCGAGCGACGTACACGCTGTTCCGGTCCAACCCGACCGTAGCCCGGAAGATCGTGTTGGCCGGCGTCAAACGTCAACTCGGGCCGAACATCGACGTCAAGCACTTCACGCCGTCCTACGATCCGTGGACTCAGCGGCTCTGCGTGATCCCAGACGGCGACCTGTTTCGCGTGCTGCGCAAGGGCAAGGCCTCGGTCGTCACCGCTCAGATCGAGACATTCACCAAGACCGGCATCCGGTTGAAGTCCGGCGACGAACTCGAAGCGGACATCGTCGTCACCGCGACCGGCCTGCAGATCCAGATGCTCGGCGGCGCGCACTTGTCCGTCGACGGCGTCAGCCGGCCGTTGCGCGAGACCGTCACATACAAGGGCGTCATGGTCGAAGGGGTCCCGAACGCGGCCATGATCTTCGGCTACACCAATGCGTCCTGGACGTTGAAGGCAGATATCGCCAGCGAATACATCTGCCGGTTGATCAACCACATGGACAAGCGTGGCTCCAAGGTAGCTGTCCCGAACGCTCCCTACGACGTTCGCGGTGGCGATTCGATCATGGGTGGGCTGGACAGTGGATACGTGCGTCGTGGCAACGACCTCATGCCACGCCAGGGCACCGAACAGCCCTGGATGGTGCTGAACAACTACCTGCGGGATGCCCCGACACTGCGCAACAAACCGATCGACGACGGCCTACTGCAGTTCACCTGAGGCTAGTCTCGCCAAATGCTGATCAATCTCACCAGCCCGCCGGACTGGCGTCGGCTGCATCGCACGCTGCCGGCCGGGCTGGATCCGCTGCGCCGTGTTCCGGTCCCCCGCGACCTGGACGCGATCAGCGACATCGGTGCCGCCGAGACAGATCCGACTGCAGTCGGCATGACCGCGGGCGGCGTAGCGCAGATCTGGACGCAGGCGCAACGGCTGTACCGGTGGGGCATGTATCCGGCACTGACCCTCTGCATACGACGCTGCGGCGAAATTGTGCTGGATCGCTCGATGGGGTGGGCGCACGGAGTCGGATCGGCCGGTGAACTGGCCACACCGCAGACGCCATTCTGCATCTACAGCTCATCCAAGGCGATCACCGCGACCGTCATCCATCTGCTGGACGAGCGCGGCGTGCTCAACATCGGTGACCGGGTCTGCGATTACCTGCCTGAGTTCCGTGGCGATCACCGCGAGGACATCACCATCGAGCACGTGCTGTCCCATCGTGCCGGCATCCCGACGATCCCTCGCGAGTTGAATGACCTGGACCGGCTCGACGATCACGACTTCATGCTCGAAGCGATCTCTCGGGTGCCGGTCCGCAGTCGTCCGGGCAGTCAACTGGCCTACCACGCGGTATCGGGCGGGATCGTGCTCGGCGAGGTTGTCCGTCGCGCGACCGGCCAGGACATACGCGCGGTCCTGAGCGAGTTGATTCTGAACCCGCTCGGATTTCGTTGGACCAACTACGGCGTCGCGCCGACGGACCTGCCCCTAGTCGGTGCGTGCGTACCAACTGGCCTGCCGGTGTTTCCGCCGCTGTCCACGATGCTTACCCGCGCCCTGGGGCTACCTGCTGACGAGGTAACCCGGATCGGCAACGATCCTCGCTTCTTGACCGGTATTTTGCCTTCTGCAAACGTCGTGTCGACCGCGAACGAGCTGTCCCGGTTCATGGATCTGTTGCGAGCGGGCGGGACGTTGGACGACGTGCAGATACTGAGGCCACGCACGATCCGACGCGCGATCCGCGAGCGTTCCTATCATCAGGTCGACCACACCCTGGGCCTGCCGATCAGGCACGGCGCCGGGTTCATGCTCGGCGCGGACAGGCTCAGCCTGTACGGCCCGGATACCGACGAGGCGTTCGGGCACCTCGGTTTCACCAACGTGATGGCCTGGGCCGACCCACGCCGTGAACTGGCGGTCGCACTGATCACCAGCGGCAAACCCATCGCCGGCCCACACCTGTCGGATCTGCTGCGGTTGGCCCGAACGATCGGTGACGTCGCGCCCAAGGTGGCCGATCCCCTGCTGTACCAGTCCTGACTCTCCGAGAAGAGGAACGCGCACGATGACGGTGCCACCGCAACTGCCGATGCAGACCGTGGGGTTCGACCACGCCGCAGGCTTCCAATACACCGAGGCAGGTGCCGATCGAGTCGTCATCGAGTGGGACATCACGCCGACGCTGCACCAGCCTTACGGGATCGTGCACGGTGGCGTGTACTGCACCGCCATCGAGAGTGCGGCCAGCATGGGTGCGGCATGCTGGTTCGGCGAGCGCGGAACCGTCGTCGGCGTTTCGAACCACACCGACTTCCTGCGGGCCGTCTCCCAAGGACACTTGCGGGCCGTCGCCACCCCGATCCACCGCGGCCGAAGCCAACAACTCTGGTTGGTCGAGGTCAGCGACGACCAAGACCGGTTGGTTGCCCGCGGACAGGTCCGGCTTCAGAACCTCGACCCGCGCTGAGTCCAGCCGCGGCAGTAGGGTTTGAACAGGGACAGACCAAGAGGGGATCGTCGATGACGCAGGCCGTAGAGCACGCCGAATTCGTAGTACCGGGTGGCAAGACGCTGGACCTGCCGATCAGTCCAGCCAGCGAGGGGGCCGGCGGCGCGAACATAGGCAAGCTACTCGCCAGCACCGGCCTGGTCACGCTCGATGCCGGGTTCGCGAATACGGCATCGTGTAGTTCGGCAATCACCTATATAGACGGCGACGCCGGAATCCTGCGGTACCGGGGCTACCCGATCGACCAGTTGGCCACCGGTTCGACGTTCCTGGAGACCAGCTACTTGCTGATCTACGGCGAACTGCCGACGGCCAGCGAACTGTCCGACTTCGAGGACAAGATCCGCCGGCACACATTGCTGCATGAGGATCTCAAGCGCTTCTTCGAAGGCTTCCCCCCCGACGCGCACCCGATGCCGGTGCTGTCGTCGGCCGTGTCGGCACTGTCGACGTTCTACCAGGATTCGCTGGACCCGTTCGATCCCGAACAGGTCGAGTTGTCCACCGTGCGGCTGTTGGCCAAACTGCCGACGATCGCCGCCTACGCCTACAAGAAGTCCGTCGGCCAACCGCTCCTGTACCCGAACAACTCACTCGGCTTCGTCGAGAACTTCCTACGGATGACCTTCGGACTGCCCGCCGAGCCGTACGAGCCGGACCCGATCATCGTGCGCGCCCTGGACACGCTGTTCATTCTGCACGCCGATCACGAGCAGAACTGCTCGACGTCCACGGTCCGATTGGTCGGCTCCTCGCACGCGAACCTGTTCGCGTCGGTATCGGCGGGGATCAACGCGCTGTTCGGCCCGCTGCACGGCGGTGCGAATCAGTCGGTCCTGGAGATGCTGGAGCAGATCCGAGCAGACGGCGGCGACGTCAAGTCGTTCGTGCAGAAGGTGAAGAACAAACAGGACGGCGTCAAGCTGATGGGCTTCGGGCACCGCGTCTACAAGAGCTACGACCCGCGTGCCGCGATCGTGAAGAAGGCTGCCGACCAGATCCTGGTCGGCCTGGGCAAGCGCGACGATCTGCTGGACATCGCCCTGGAGTTGGAAGGGATAGCGCTGTCGGACGACTACTTCATCGAGCGCAAGCTCTACCCGAACGTCGACTTCTACACCGGCTTGCTCTACCGCGCGATGGGCTTTCCGACCCGCATGTTCACGGTGCTGTTCGCAATCGGCCGGCTGCCCGGCTGGATCGCGCAGTGGCACGAGATGATCAAAGATCCGGAGACCAAGATCGGCCGACCGCGCCAGCTCTACACCGGCCCGACCTCGCGTCCATACGTCGGCATCGACGAGCGGTGAGCCGATAGCCGGACTTCGGCCGGCGGGTATTAGATGGACTGATGGCGTTCTATCAACAGCGCGGCACTGTCCCGCCGAAGCGGCACACCCAGCACCGCGCGCCCGACGGCAGCCTTTACTACGAGGAGCTGATGGGCGCAGAGGGTTTCGCGTCCGACTCGTCCCTGCTGTACCACCGCTGGATCCCATCGGCCCTGCTCGACGCACAACCGTGGGAGCTGCCGGACCAGACCACGACGCCGAATGAGCCGCTGCTCCCCCGCCACCTGCTGCTGCATTCGCTGTTCGCCGCCGGTGACGGCGTAGACATGGTGACCGGGCGACGGCTGGTGCTCGGCAATGATGACGTCCGGATCTGCTACGTCGTCGCGCGCGAGCCCTCTCCGTTGTACCGAAACGCGATCGGCGACGAGTGTGTATATGTCGAGTCCGGTACTGCCACGGTCGAGACGGTATTCGGGACGTTGTCCGCGCGTGAGGGCGACTACGTCCTGCTCCCCCGCGGCACCACCCATCGGTGGGTTCCGAGCGGCGATGCGCCGCTGCGGGCGTACTGCATGGAGGCGAACAGCCACATCTGCCCGGCACATCGATACCTGTCCAAGTACGGCCAGTTGCTCGAGCACGCGCCGTACAGCGAGCGCGACCTGCACGGGCCGGGCGAGCTGACCATGCACGACCAGACCGATACGCAGGTGTACGTCAAGCATCGTGGCTCAGGGGTTACAGGGCTCGCGGGCACCATCCACACCGTGCCGCATCACCCGTTCGACGTCATCGGATGGGACGGCTGCCTGTACCCGTATACGTTCAACGTCGCGGACTTCATGCCGATCACCGGCAAGGTGCATCAGCCGCCACCGGCCCATCAGGTGTTCGAGGGGCACAACTTCGTCATCTGCAACTTCGTTCCTCGCAAGGTCGACTACCACGAGTTGTCGATCCCCGTGCCGTACTACCACTCGAACGTCGACTCGGACGAGGTGATGTTCTACTGCGCCGGCGACTACGAGGCCCGGCGTGGCTCGGGGATCGGACCGGGCTCGGTCAGCCTGCACCCGGGCGGGCATTCACACGGGCCGCAGCCAGGAGCTTACGAGCGCTCGATCGGGGTGGAGTTCTTCGACGAGCTCGCCGTGATGATCGATACGTTCCGGCCGCTGCGACTCGGCGAGGCGGGGCGGGCCAGCGATGACGGCGTCTATGCGTGGTCGTGGTTGGACAAGGGGCCAGCGTCGTGAGTACCCCGCTACAGGGCGGCTTGTACCTGGGCCTGTTCGACGATGCTGCGATCTTCCCGCCCGGAGACGCGCCTGTCCCCGATGCCGTGCGCCAGCACGTAC
Organism: Jatrophihabitantaceae bacterium; assembly: GCA_039923055.1. Classification (GTDB taxonomy): domain Bacteria; phylum Actinomycetota; class Actinomycetes; order Mycobacteriales; family Jatrophihabitantaceae; genus DASXYU01. The sequence continues at coordinate 1,540 of JBDTDN010000072.1, read as the reverse complement.
GACATCGCGGCAGTTGGTATGGCCCGCTGGTCGGTCCGTTCGTGTGCGATGTCGCGCGCGTGGGCGCCGCTGCCGATGCTGCCAAGGCGCTTGGTCCCGATCAGCTCGACATCTCGGTCGTGGCGACGGACGGGGTGGCGGGGATCGGGCACGCGGCGGAGGCGGTCTCCCGTTCGGCCCAACTCCGGCTCCAGGCCATCGAAGTACCCCTCGGTCCGTTCGATGTGCAGGCGGCACGTCGATTCGCCGGCGATCTGACCGACCGGGGTGCGCCCGTGTTCCTGGAGGTCCCGGTCGCACACGTCACCGATGACCTCGCGCGTGATGTACGCGGTGCGGGACTGCGGCTCAAGCTACGCACCGGCGGGACGACCGCCGGCGCGTTCGCCTCCGAGCAGCAACTCGCCGCCGCAATCACCTGCTGCGTAGGCGCCGCGCTGCCATTCAAGTGCACAGCCGGCCTGCACAACGCCGTGCGCCACCGCGATCAGCAGACCGGGTTCCAGCACCACGGATTTCTCAACGTGCTGCTGTCTGTCCACGCTGCGCTCGGTGGCGCTGATGGACGGGCGGTGCTGGCGCAGTCCGATCCGATGGTGCTCAGCGCGGCGATCACCGCGCTGTCGTCATCCGAACGCACCGCCATCCGGGCGCTGTTCACCTCGTTCGGTACATGTAGCGTCAGCGACCCGATTGACGACCTGCTCTCGATGGGACTGGTGAGTGCGCCGTGAACTTCGACATCGACCATCTGCCGTTCGGCTCAGTACGAGCTGTGGACGGTCGCCGGTTCGCCGCGGTGCGGTTCGGCGACGACGTACTGGACCTTGCGCACATCGATGCTGCGCTGTTCGCGAGCGGGACGCTGGACGCGTTCCTCGCTTCCGGTCGCACCACCTGGCGCGCGGTCCGGCAGGCGTGCGTCGACGCGCTTACCGCCGACCGGTTCCCGTTGGAACCACTGGCCGAGCTCACCGCGGTCCTGCCGTTCACGGTCGCAGACTACGTCGATTTCTATGCATCCGAACAGCACGCCACGAACGTCGGCCACATCTTCCGTCCGGACGGCGCCGCTCTCACGCCGAACTGGAAGCACCTGCCGATCGGTTATCACGGCCGCGCGGGCACGGTCGTCGTATCCGGCACGGACGTGCGCAGACCGAACGGCCAGACACGCAACCCGGACGGGACGATCCGCTTCGGACCCTCCCAACGGCTGGACATCGAGGCCGAGGTGGCCTTCGTCGTCGGGACGGGGTCAGAGCTCGGGACGGCTGTCACAGTCGATGAATTCCGCACGCACGTCTTCGGGCTCGCACTGCTCAACGATTGGTCTGCGCGTGACATCCAGACCTGGGAATACGTCCCGCTCGGGCCGTTCCTGGGCAAGTCATTCGCCACGTCCGTGTCCGCCTGGGTGCTTCCACTCGCAGCTCTCGAAGGGGCGCGGGTCGCGCCGCCGGCACGCGAGCTCCCGCTGCTTCCCTACCTGGAGGACGGCGACCACTGGGGTCTGGCCCTGGACCTGACGGTCGAGCTC
>JBDTDN010000071.1:0-11283 GCA_039923055.1 Jatrophihabitantaceae bacterium | reverse complement strand
GGTATTTCACGACGACCAGCACGGGACGGCGATCGTAGTGCTCGCCGCATTGAAGAATGGCCTGCGCTGTCTGGACAAACTGCTGCCCGACGCTCGGATCGTGGTCTCCGGCGGTGGCGCTGCCGGGACCGCAATCGTCACGCTGCTCATCGCGGCCGGGGCGCAGCACGTGCTGGTCTGGGACCGCGAAGGCATCCTCGCCCCGGGTGACCCGGCGCTGAACGTGGCCAAGCAGTCACTCGCCGCGATGACGAACGCGGCTGGCGTCACCGGCGATCTGCACGACGCGCTACGTGGTGCAGACGTGTTCGTCGGCGTGAGCGGGCCGGGCGTGCTGCCGGCCGGGTGGATCAGCGACATGGCGGCCGAGCCGATCGTCTTCGCGTTGGCCAACCCCGATCCTGAGGTGGACGTGGACGCCGCGCAGCACCTGGCCGCGATCCTGGCCACCGGCCGCAGCGACTATCCGAACCAGATCAACAACGTGCTGGCGTTCCCCGGTGTCTTCCGCGGTCTGCTCGATGCGCGTGCGACCCAGGTGAGCATCGAGATGCTGCTCGGCGCGGCCGAGGCGATCGCTGGCTGCGTGAGCGACGAGCAGCTCAACGCCTCCTACATCGTGCCGTCCGTGTTCGATCCGGCCGTCGCGACCGCCGTGGCTGCCGCTGTCCGGTCAGCCGCCGCGCCACCCGTTCCCTAATGCGCGAGTTCTGCCTTCAGCGGTGGGATCGATCCCGCCACTGAACGCGTAAACCGCGACTCACCGGGACGGACGAAGCTCGCGGGCCGCGTCCAGGAAGCGGTCGTTCTCCTCGGCGCTGCTGATCGTCACGCGCGCGCCCGCACCGGCGAAGGCCCGCACGATCACGCCACGCCGCTCGCAGCCCACCGCCCACTCCGTCGTGTCATCGCCGAGCGGGAACCAGAGGAAGTTGGCCTGCGACGGCGGGGGGGCATAGCCCATCGCGATCAGTTCGTCGTGGACGCGGGTGCGCTCGGCGACGGTCTCGGCGACGCGCTGCAGCAACTGCGTCTCGGCCGGTGCCTCCAACGACGCGAGCGCCGCCTGCTGCCCGACCGTGGTCACGGCGAACGGGACCTGGGTCTGGCGAAGTGCGGCTGCGACGGCCGGATCGGCCGCGACCGCGTACCCGACCCTCAGCCCGGCCAGGCCGTACGCCTTGGAGAATGTCCGCAGCACGACGAGGTTGGGGTGTTCGGCGAGCAGCGTCAGGCCGTCTGGCACGGCAGGGTCGTCGACGTACTCCCGATAGGCCTCGTCCAGCGCGACCACGACGTGCTCGGGAACCCGGCGAAGGAACGCGATCAGCTCATCGCGTCGGACGGCCGTGCCCGTGGGGTTGTTCGGGTTGCAGACGATCACCAGCCGGGTCTTGCCGGTGATCGCTTCGGCCATCGCGTCCAGGTCATGCACGTGATCGCGTAAGGGGACCTGGACCGACGCTGCGCCGCTGACCGCTGCAATGATCGGGTATGCCTCGAACGAGCGCCAGGCGTAGATGACCTGCTCGTCCGCGTCGGCCACCGCCTGCACGAGTTGCGTGCACAGTGCCACCGACCCGCACCCAACCGCGACTCGCGCGAGGTCCACCCCGTACTTCGCCGCGAGCGCGGCCGTCAGTTCGGTCGAGGAACTGTCCGGGTAACGGTTGGCACCCGCGGCAGCGGCGGCGATCCGGTCGAGCACGTGCGCCAGCGGGGGATAGGGCGTCTCGTTACTGGCCAGTTTGATCGCGCCCGGGACGGTTCGGCCTGGGACATAGGCGGGCAGTGTGCTCAGAACCGGCCGCAGATTGATCGTCACGTTCTGGAAGCTCCTTGATCGGCTCGTGGCTTGTAGCGTTCGACCCGCGCCTTGCGGCCTTTGATGAGTGTGGCCTCCAGCGCGCGGATCACCTCTGTCGCGGCCGACTCCGGGATCTCCACGATCGAGAACTTGTGGGTGATCTCGATGGCTCCGATCTGCCGCCCGGACAGGCTGGATTCGTTGGCGATCGCACCGACCAGGTCCTGTGGACGGATCTTGGCCGCGTGCCCGAGGCTGACGAAGATGCGCGTCGTCGGGCCACTGTTGTCGGAGTTGATGGCTCGGGCCGGCTTATCCCGATCCTTCTTGAACCCCTTACCGTCACGGGGTTTGTCGCGGCCACGGTCCGAGCCTGCCGCCGACTCACGCGGCACCGTCACGTCCGGGATCTCGTCCTCGGCCTCAATCACACCGCCCGCCTCGTGCGCCAACTTCACCGCAGCAAGCGCGACCTCCATCAGATCGAACTCATCGGTCAGCGTGTCGACTACGACGCGGAACTGCTCGTAGTCGGCATCCTGCAGCAGTTCGTGCAGTGCCGAGCGGGTGAGTTCCAGGCGCCGGGTGCGCAGATCGGCGACCGTCGGCAGTTTCTCGACGGAGATGCTCTGCTTGGTCGTCTTCTCGATGGTCTTGAGCTGACGGTGTTGACGCGGCTCGACCAGGGTGATCGCGACGCCCTCACGGCCGGCCCGCCCGACCCGTCCGATCCGGTGCACATACGCGTCCGGCGCGGACGGCACGTCATAGTTGACGACGTGGGTGAGATGCTCGATGTCCAGACCGCGGGCGGCGACGTCGGTGGCCACCAGCAGTTCAGCCGCACCGGTGCGTACCCGCTGCATCACCCGGTCACGCTGATCCTGGGTCATGCCTCCGTGCAGTGCCTCGGATCGGTAGCCGCGCGCCGTCATCGTCTCGCTAAGAGTGTCGACCTCCTCGCGGGTGCGGCAGAAGACGATCGTCGCGTCGGGGGATTCGACGTCCAGTATTCGACCGAGCGCGGAGGCCTTGTGCGCACGCGGGACGAGGTAGGCGACCTGCCGCACGAGTGACGCGCCGCGGCCGCTGGTGTCGCGGCGGATCTTCACCTGGACGGGGTCAGTGAGGTAACGCTTGACCAGTCCGTTGATCCGGGCAGGCATGGTGGCCGAGAACAGGACCGTCTGCCGCTGCTCGGGAAGTGCCTGCAGGATCGCCTCGATGTCCTCAGCGAAGCCCATATCCAGCATCTCATCGGCTTCGTCCAGCACGACGATCTTGAGCGCGTCGACGGGCAGGGTCTTGCGGGTCAGGTGGTCGATTGCCCGGCCCGGCGTGGCGACGACGACGTCGATGCCATTCTCCAGCGCGCGGATCTGCCGGAAGATCGGCTGTCCGCCGTAGATCGGCAGCACGCGAGCGCCGATGTCCTTGCCGTAACGGTGGATCGCCTCGGAGACCTGGATCGCCAGCTCCCGCGTCGGTACCAGGATCAGCGCGGACGGGTGCCGACCGCCAGGCACGAGTGCCTGCAGAATCGGCAGGGCGAACGCGGCGGTCTTGCCAGTTCCGGTGGCCGCCTGCCCGAGCAGGTCGTGGCCTTCCAGCAGCGGCGGGATGGCCTCGCGCTGAATTGGTGTCGGCTCTTCGTACCCCAGTCCGTCCAACGCCCGCTGCAGTTCTACCCGCAAGTTCAGATCCGCGAACGTGCTCACGTCAGGCTGGCTGGATTGGTCCTCGTCCACAGAAGTCACGTGCCCAATCCTCCCACCCGCCGCACTTTGACCCCGCCATCGGCGCTGTGCGGGCCCATTTACACCGATGGGAGGGTCAAAGTCGCGGGTCAGAGGTTGCCGCGGAGGTCCTGCTCGCGCTCGATGGCTTGGAACAGCGCCTTGAAATTGCCCTTACCGAAGCCCAGCGAGCCGTGCCGTTCGATCAACTCGAAGAAGACCGTCGGCCGGTCACCCACGGGCTTGGTGAAGATCTGCAGCAGGTAGCCGTCCTCGTCGCGGTCCACCAAAATCCCGCGCGCCTTCAACTCCTCGATCGGAACACGCACGTGCCCGATGCGCTCGCGCAACTCGGCGTCGTCGTAGTAGGAGTCCGGCGCGTCCAGGAACTCGATGCCACGCGACCGCATCTCGTCGGTCGTACGCAGGATGTCGTTGGTGGCAAGGGCAATGTGCTGACAGCCAGGGCCGGCGTAGAAGTCCAGGTACTCATCGATCTGCGACTTGCGCTTGCCCGGGGACGGCTCGTTGAGCGGGAACTTGACGCGGTGATTGCCGTTCGCGACGACCTTGCTCATCAGCGCCGAGTATTCCGTCGCGATGTCGTCCCCGACGAACTCAGCCATATTCACGAAGCCCATGACGCGGTTGTAGAAGTCGACCCACTGGTCCATCCGGCCCAGTTCCACGTTCCCGACGCAGTGGTCAACCGCGCTGAACAGTCGGGAGAGCCGTCCGGTTCCTGGCGGTGCCATCGCTGACGACTTCTCGACCCAGCCGGGCAGATAGACACCGCTGTAGCGCGAGCGGTCCACCAGCGTGTGCCGAGTCTGGCCGTACGCGGCGATCGTGGCCCTGCGGACGGTGCCGTGTTCGTCGGACACGTCGTACGGCTCGTCCAGGATCGTGGCCCCCTGCGTTCGCGCGTGGGCGATGCAGCGGTCCACGTCCGGAACCTCCAGCGCCAGGTCCAGGACCCCATCGCCGTGCGTACGGTGGTGGTCGGCCAACGGGCTGGCCGGGTCGACCGCACCGAGGATCACGAAGCGGGCGGACCCGGACGTGAGCACGAAGCCGCGATGGTCCCGGTTACCGGTCTCCGGACCGGTGTACCCGACAAGCGTCATGCCGAATGCGTGCTGGTAAAAGTGCGCGCTCTGGGTGGCGTTGCCAGAGACGAAGACGACTGCGTCCATCGCCGTCACCGGAAACGGATCGGTGGCCTCGTCGTAATCGACCAGGCCGACCAGTTGCTTGAGCCGCTCGACGGTCAGATCGGCGGCGCGCTCCTCCGGGGTCAGCACGGTCAGTTCAGAAGTCGTCATACCTCCAGAGTGCGTGCAGCTCCCTCGGTATGCAACCAGGTGAACTTATGGCATACAATCTGTGCATAGTGTCTAGCTGTCTACGACAGCGACTGAGCATAATGTCTAATCATATCCGACCGGGGCTACCGCCATGCCCGCGAACGCAAGCAACCAGCACGGTAGCTGGCACAGCGAGGTGCTGACCGTCCTGCCCGCCGTGTCCTACCGGGCCAGAGGCATGCGCACCCCTAGCCTGAAGCTGATGTCCACCTATGTCGCCGTCTTCGCGCTGATCCTGGCTTACGTCGCGCTCGTCGCGGCGTACTGCGCCCTGCGCACACTGGCCAAACTTCGCCGCGCGACCGCCCTGCTCAGTCGCGGCACCCGGACCGGCAGCGGCAAGCAGTCGCTGATCGAGGCGACCACCCGGCAAGCCGAACTCACGGCCACGGTCGCGGCCGAACTCGAGCAACTCCGGGCACACGTGGATCGCAGTCACGCTCAGACCGTCGCCAGCGTCGAGGCCGCCGGTCAAGCCACCTTCGAGGCCTCGACGAAAGCGGCCGCACACGTCGCCGCCGAACAGGCCGCCGCGCTTGCCGCCGAACGGGCCGCCGCGCTTGCCGCTCGCCTCGAGGCCGAGCAGGCTGCTGAGGACGAAGCCACCTCCGGCGCGTTGCGTAACGTCGCCTTGGTCCGATACGACGCGTTCGCCGGGACGTCCGGGCGGATGTCGTTCTCGCTCGCCCTGCTGGACGAGGACGGCAACGGGGTGACGATCAGCGCGCTGGCCGGGCAGACGGACACCCGCGTCTATGCCAAGGGAATCGCGCACGGCAAGGGCGAGAACGAGCTGTCGCCGGAAGAACTGCAAGCAGTCTCGTCGGCGGTGGGCCGGCGTCGTCCGCGCCCACGCATCCGTAAGGCCAGCTGATGGCGACGCTCGCGTTCCTCGGGCCGGAGGGAACGTTCAGTCACGCAGCGCTGCGCACCCTTGACGTCGCGGCCGATGCCACCCTGCGGCCGGTCGCCACGGTCACGCTTGCGATCGACGCCGTACGCGCCGGTGCCGCCTACGGTGCCGTCGTGCCCCTGGAGAACTCCGTCGAAGGCGCGGTCCCGGCCACGCTGGACGAACTGGCCAACGGCGCGCCGTTGGTGATCGCGCAGGAGATCTACCTGCCGGTGTCCTTCAACTTGCTGGTGCGGGCCGGTACGGCACTGGCCGACGTCGGTTCGGTCGCCACCCATCCGCATGCCGAGGCGCAGGTGCGTCGTTGGCTGGCGGCAAACCTGCCGACGGCGAAGGTCGCGCTGGTCGACTCGACGGCCGAGGGCGCGCACGCCGTGGCGGACGGTGCGTACGACGCGGCGATCAGCTCACCGGTGGCCGGCGAGCTCTACGACCTGCATGCACTTGCTACTGACATCGCCGACAACCCCGGCGCCGTGACCCGGTTCGTATTGCTCACTCGCCCGGCCGTACCGCAGCCGCCGACCGGCAACGACCGCACATCGCTGGTCGCCTACCTGCGCGCGGATCACTCCGGCGCGCTGCTGGAGATCCTGACCGAATTCGCGGCCCGTGCCGTCAACCTGACCCGGATCGAGTCACGTCCCACCAAGGGCAACATCGGTCAGTACTGCTTCTCCATCGACTGCGAAGGGCACATCGCCGACGAGCGGGTGGGGGAGGCGATCGCCGCGCTGCACCGAGTGTGTGCCGACGTGCGTTACCTGGGCTCCTACGAGCGCCGCGATGGCGTCCAGGCCGCAGTCCCGCTCGGGCGGGCCGATGCCGACTTCACCTCGTCCCGAGCGTGGCTGGCGCAGGTGCGGGCAGCCGGCCACGGCTGACCCAACCTCAGAGGTACAGACCGGTGTTCGCGTCGTTGCGCTCGGCGGCCACCGCATGCAGATCACGTTCGCGCAGCAGCAGGAACTGATCACCGGCGATCTCCACCTCGTGATGGTCGTCCGGACTGAATAGCACCCGATCGCCGACCTCCACAGCCCGCACGTGGTTGCCGACCGCCAGCACTTCGGCCCACATCAGCCGCTTGGCCACTGAGGCCGTCGCCGGGATCAGGATGCCGCCGGTGCTTCGACGCTCGCCGTCATCGCGCGGTTCTTTGACAAGGACCCGGTCGTGCAGCATTTTGATCGGCAGACGGTCGGTCACGATCACCACCCTAGTTGGCCCCGTAGCTGGGATGTATGCGGTAGGTCGCCCTGGCCGGGAGCCAAGGTTGGGTGTCGCGGGGCGTGCTCAGCCCCAACCGAGTTCATGCAGGCGGGATTCTTCGATGCCGAAATGGTGCCCGATCTCGTGGACCACCGTGATCGCAACTTCGTCGGCAACCTGCTGCTCGTCCTCGCAGATTGCCAAGATCGCCTTACGGAATATGGTAATTGTGTCCGGCACGGCGAATGAGTAGTCGTTTCCGCGCTCGGTCAGCGCGACACCTTCGTACAGGCCCAGCAGGCCGCCGTCGCCCTCGTCCTGCTCGGCGACTCGCACGATCACGTTGTCCAACAGGCGCAGGAGCGCGTCGGGCAACGTGTCGATCGCATCGTCGACCAGCTCGGTGAAGCGGAAGCGTGACATCTCCAGCACACCTCCAGTCTGCCGTCGGCCGGTCGGTCCAGTCGGGCGGGTGACCGAGTCCGTCGCCGGTAACCTTGAACCGTGATCGACCTCAAGTTGCTGCGTGATGATCCCGACCTGGTGCGTGCGTCCCAGCGCACTCGTGGTGCGGATGAGTCATTGGTGGATGCGCTGCTCGCCGCCGACGATGCCCGCCGCGCAGCCGTCGCAACGGCTGACAACCTCCGCGGCGAACAGAAGGCCGCCTCCCGCGACGTCGCCAAAGCTTCGGCTCAGGATCGTCCCGCCGTGCTGGCCCGCGCAAAGAACCTTGCCGAGCAGGTGAAAGGCGCCGAGATCGAGCAGGCGGCCGCCGAGGCGACACTGCGCACCGCCCACCTGGCCGTGCCCAACGTCGTCGAGGCCGGCGTGCCGCCCGGCGGCGAGGACGACTTCGTCACGATAGAGATCGTCGGCGACGTGCCGGACGTGGCGAATCCGCGCGACCACACCGAGATCGGGGAGTCGCTGCGGGCCATAGACACCGCACGGGGCGCGAAGGTCTCCGGCGCGCGTTTCTACTTTCTCACCGGCATCGGCGCACAACTCGAACTGGCCCTGGTCAACCTGGCGATGGAGCAGGCGATAGCGGCCGGCTTCATACCGGTCATCGCGCCGGCCTTGGTCAAGCCGGAGACGATGGAGGGCACCGGATTCCTTGGTGCGCACGCAGCAGAGGTCTACAAACTGGCAGAGGACGACCTGTACCTGGTCGGCACATCCGAGGTCGCACTCGCGGGGTTCCACTCCAACGAGATCCTCGATGCGTCAAGTCTGCCCCTGCGTTACGCGGGATTCTCCTCGTGCTTTCGACGCGAGGCCGGCTCGTACGGCAAGGACACCAAGGGGATCATCCGGGTGCATTGGTTCGACAAGGTCGAGATGTTCTCCTACGTCCCCGTCGACGATGCCCGCGAGGAACACCAGCGGTTGCTGGCGTGGGAGCGCGAGTTCATGGACAAGCTCGAGCTCGCCTACCGGGTCATCGACGTGGCAGCCGGCGACCTCGGTTCCTCCGCGGCACGCAAGTACGACATCGAAGCCTGGGTCCCGTCGCAGGGGGCATACCGCGAGCTGACGTCGACGTCCAACTGCACGACGTTCCAGTCGCGGCGACTGAACATCCGAGCGCGGGGCGACGGCGGGAACGGCCCGGTCGCCACGCTCAACGGCACACTCTGCGCAGTCGCCCGGACGATCGCGTGCCTGCTCGATCACCACCAGCAGTCCGATGGGTCTGTCTACGTTCCGGTGGCGCTGCGCCCCTGGCTCGGGGGCCGCGAACTCTTGACCGCGCCTTGACCGTTCGGCTGGTCGCAACGGACCTGGACGGAACCCTGCTGCGCCGTGACAACACAGTCTCGGACCGCACCCGGGCTGCGCTCCGAGCGGCGGACGCGGCCGGGCTGGTCGTCGTGTTCGTCACCGGCCGCCCGATCCGGTGGTTGGAGGACGTCATCGAGCAGACCGGCCACCTCGGCGTGGCCGTCGGCGCGAACGGTGCGGTGATCTACGACCTGGCGGCCGAGACGGTACTGAGAATGCACACGCTCGCCCCTGCGGAACTGGCCACGCTGACCACCGATCTGCGGCTCGCCTTCCCCGAGGTCAGTTTCGCGGCCGAGTACGGCGACGGTTTCGGCGCGGAACCGGCGTACGTCCACGACTGGCAGATCAACCCGCACCTGGACCGTCACGGCAGACCCATGACACCACCGACCCTGGGCGAGCTGACCGAATTGCTATCCCGACCGGCCGTCAAGTTGCTCGCCAAGAACCGTGCCGCCGACGTCGACGACTTCCTCGCCACGGCCGACGCGCTTCTGGATGGCCGCGCGACCGTCACCCACTCCTCCCGGATCGCGCTGCTCGAGATAGCCGCGCTGGGCATCACCAAGGCGACCGGGCTGGCCGAGGTCGCGGCCTCGCACGGAATCGCTGCCGACGAGGTCGTCGCGATCGGGGACATGCCCAACGACATCCCGATGCTGCAGTGGGCGGGCCGCTCCTACGCCGTCGCGAACGCCCACCCGACGGCCAAGGCGGCGGCCGACGAGGTGGTCAGCAGCAACGAGGACGACGCGGTGGCCATCCTCATCGAGTCCCTCCTGCCTCGACTTTGACCCCGCCATCGGCGTGATTGCGCCTCGCCAACGCCGATAGCTGGGGGTCCCCCGCTTGCGGGGGAGGTCAAAGTTGTTGTTTGAGGGCGGCGCGGTGAATCTTGCCGCTGTTGGTCTTGGGCAGCGCGTCGACGAAGCGGACCTGCCGCGGATACTTGTACGGCGCGGTCTCGGCCTTGACATGATCCTGCAACTCCGCGACCAGCGCATCGCAGGCGATAAAACCGTCCCGCAACACGACCACTGCCGCGACCACCTCGCCACGCATCTCGTCCGGAACGCCGATCACCGCGACCTCCCGCACCGACGGGTGCCCCAGCAGCGTCGACTCCACCTCAGCCGGCCCGATCCGGTAGCCGGCTGAGATGATCACGTCGTCCGTCCGCGCCTGGAAGTAGAGCCAGCCGTCCTCGTCCTGGCGCACCTGATCGCCAGTGCGCCACCAACCCTGCGGTGCCGGCTCCGAGCCGTACCCGACCAGGAAGGTGGGCACCGTCGCGGATTCGATCCTTAGTTCTCCCCCACCGGCTACGCCGTTGCTGATGGGGGTGCCCCCACTGTCCACGATCTGCACGCGAACTCCCGGCAGCGGCCGCCCCATCGACCCCGCCGGTGCAACCTCCCCCGGACGTACCCCCGCGATGTGCCCCGTCTCGGTCTGCCCGTAGCCGTCGGCGATCGTCAGCCCGGTCTGCGAGAACCACGCCTGGACGACCGGCAGTCCCAGCGCCTCGCCCGCGGTCACGATCCGGCGCAGCGATGGCAACTGCCCGATCGGCCCACCGGATCCGGCGATCAATCGGTACTCGGTGGGTGCCATACAAAGCACGTTCACGCCCTCGCGCCGGATGACCGCCAGCCGATCGGCCGCATCGAAACGACGGTCCTGCAGCAGCGCCACCGCACCGGTGAACCACGCCGCAAGGAAGGAGTTACGCGCCGACTTCGACCAGCCGGGCGCAGCCGTCGACCAGACGAGCTCGCCTGGCTGTGCACCCAGCCACGCCTGCGCTTGCACGCGCTGGCCCCACACGTACCGCTGCCCGTGAGTCACCATCTTCGGTTCGCCACTCGTACCGGAAGTGAACAGCACGAACGCCGGATCACGATCGTCAAGCTCTACGTACGGCGGCAGCTCGTGCCCGGTCAGCAAGGCAGCATCGGGCACCCGCAACACCGGACACGACGGTGCCGCCTCGTCCAGCACGGCGCGGTTGCGCTCGTCGCAGATCACCAGCGTCGGACGGGCCCGCTCCAGTCGTAGGGCGACGTCCTTGGCCCGTAACAGCTCACTGCACGGCAGCATGGCCGCACCGATCCGCAGGCAGGCCAGCATCGTCAGCGCGTACTCGATCCGGTTGCCGACCAGCGTCAGCACGACCGACCCGCGCTGCACGCCCTGCGCGGTCAGCGCACCTGCCAACGCTCCGGAGCAGGACAGCAACGAACCGAAGGTCCATTCCCGGCGCTCGCCGGTCGCTGACAGCGTGACCAGTGCGAGGTCGGTCCCCCGCCGGGCAGCAACAACGTCCCGGACGAAGTTGGGCACTAGGTGGTTGGTGTTTTTCGGGGTGTGGCGATCCCGGGGTCTGTTGATCTTTTCGGAAGAATGGTCCTATGGCGCAGGGACTTCATGGCAGGGATGAACAGTGACGCTCGGGCG
>JBDTDN010000070.1:0-6098 GCA_039923055.1 Jatrophihabitantaceae bacterium | reverse complement strand
TCGGCCCGCACGACGTCGCCCGAGTCGAGGGCGGCACGGAACTCCATGCCGGTACCGACCAGGGGTGCCTCGCTCTTGACGAGCGGCACAGCCTGACGCTGCATGTTCGCGCCCATGAGCGCACGGTTGGCGTCGTCGTGCTCGAGGAATGGGATCATCGCGGACGCGACCGACACCATCTGGCGCGGGGACACGTCCATGTAGTCGACGTCCGTCGGCTCGATCAGGTCGACCTCGCCGCCCTTCTTACGACACAGCACCTTGCTCTCGGTGAAGTTGCCCTGGGCGTCGATGAGCGCGTTGGCCTGGGCGATGACGTGCTTGTCCTCCTCGTCGGCGGACAGGTAGTCGATCTGGTCGGTGACCCGGCCCTTGGTGACCTTGCGGTACGGCGTCTCGATGAAGCCGAACGCGTTGACCCGCCCGTAAGAGGCGAGCGAACCGATCAGTCCGATGTTCGGACCTTCCGGGGTCTCGATCGGGCACATCCGGCCGTAGTGGGAGGGGTGCACGTCACGCACGTCCATGCCGGCACGGTCACGCGACAGCCCACCCGGGCCGAGCGCGGAGAGCCGACGCTTGTGGGTCAAGCCCGCCAGTGGGTTCGTCTGATCCATGAACTGGCTCAGCTGGGACGTGCCGAAGAACTCCTTGATGGAGGCGACTACCGGGCGGATGTTGATCAGGGTCTGTGGCGTGATCGCCTCGACGTCCTGGGTGGTCATCCGCTCGCGGACCACGCGCTCCATGCGGGACAGACCCACCCGGATCTGGTTCTGGATCAACTCGCCGACCGTGCGCAGGCGCCGGTTGCCGAAGTGATCGATGTCGTCGGTCTCATAGCCCTCGTCGCCATTGGCCAGGTGCACCAGGTACTCGATCGTCTTGACGATGTCGGCCTCGGTCAGCGTGCCGGTTGCGATGGAGACGTCCACGCCCAGCTTCTTGTTGGCCTTGTACCGACCGACCTTCGCCAGGTCATAGCGCTTGGGGTTGAAGAATAGGTTCTCCAGCAGCGCCTGGGCGGACTCGCGCGTGGGCGGTTCGCCTGGACGCAGCTTGCGGTAAATGTCGAGCAGGGCCTCATCGGTCGAGCCAATGTGGTCCTTCTCCAAGGTGTCGATGATCAGCTTGGACCACCCGAAGTGCTCGCGGATGCGGTCCTCGGACCAGCCCAGCGCCTTCAGCAGGACGGTGACCGGCTGGCGGCGCTTGCGGTCGATGCGGACGCCGACGGTCGAACGCTTGTCGACGTCGAACTCCAGCCATGCGCCGCGGCCCGGGATGACCTTGACCGCGTAGACGTCGATGTCGGACGTCTTGTCGATCGTGCGGTCGAAGTAGACGCCCGGTGAACGGACGAGTTGGCTGACCACGACGCGTTCGGTGCCGTTGATGACGAACGTGCCCTTGCGGGTCATCACTGGGAAGTCGCCCATGAATACGGTCTGCGACTTGATCTCACCGGTGGTGTTGTTCGTGAACTCGGCGGTGACGAACAGCGGCGCCGCGTACGTCATGTCCTTGTCCTTGCACTCCTCGATGGACGCCTTGACGTCCTCGAAGCGCGGGTTGGAGAAGGACAGGCTCATCGAGCTGGAGAAGTCCTCGATGGGCGAGAGTTCGTTGAGGATCTCGGCGAGGCCGGACAACGACCCCGCATCCAAGTCGCCGTCGCGTTCCTGCCAGGCGGCATTGCCGACCAGCCAGTCGAACGAGGCGGTCTGCAACGCGAGAAGGTTCGGCACCTCCAACGGCTCGCGGATCTTGGCGAAAGACGTCCTGGGCGGGGAACCCGGAATACCGAACGACTTGCCATCCCCAGAACGGGGATTGGTGGGACTTGCCTTACCGGAGCGGGAGACTGCCAAGATGCGTCCTTTCAAGGACTACTGACCGAGCCGAACAGCGCATTCCCCTGTCACACCTGGACGCAACCTGTGTGTGATCCGCGCCGTTTCCCGGACGTTCCCGGGGACAGACAACACGAAATAGGCCGCTGAGTAGTTCCAGACGGGCCGCAGGGTGGGCAGAGGGCAGCGCAAAGTTGCAGTCTAGCGACTGCGGGCAGCACAAGCAAGGCCGCCCCCTGCGGGCTGCCGATCCGGTGCCGGTCAGCGGTCCCAGTGCGCCCGAGTCTTGCTACGTCAGGGCCACTGCATCCGTCTGTACCGGCGTCGAAGCTGGACAGCCATCGGTGTTGTGGGGCTAACGCCAACACCGTTGTGGGGAAAGGGTGCCTCGCAACCGCTCCGGAGTCAAGCATTTGCGGGCCGATCCGGTCAGCAAAATCCCGGCGAGCCGAGTTCGGGGTGGGCCGCGTCGGCCAGTACGACGATCCGATGGGCCGGTGCCGGACCGAGGTACGGGGTGTACCAGCGGGCCTGGTATCGGTGTCGACCGTCACGGCCGGCACCGGCGTACAGCACGCCGAGGTGGTAACCCTGGTCGTCGATCCGGACCCCTGCTTCGGTAGCGGGAAGCCAGCCGCCGTCGGGTGCTGCGACCTCAACCCGGACCATCGGCTCATTCCAACACAGGTCCCCGGGGGCACCATCGAGCCACTCGAATTGCCAGTACCCGTCCTCGGTCACGGTGGGATCGGTGAAGGTCGGTGCGCCGGTCGGGCGGCGCTCGACCCGCCGGCCGGTCGGGACCGCAAGATAGCGGCGCGCCTTGAAGTCGAACCGGCGCTCGGGCAGTTGATCAGCGACGGTGCCTGCGGTCAGCACGTCGGCGGCCAACCGTGCGGCGTAGGCCGCGACGAACGGGGCGCTGCTCGGTCCGTACAGCGTGTTGCCGCCCTCGTAACGCTGCAGCGAGTACTCCTCGGGCGTGGTCAGATAGCAGAACTGCTCGTTCGCCAGAGACGACACGGCGACGTGCTCGATCGCGGGCTGCGCGCCGATGGACGTCCGGACGGCGGCCTGGATCCGACGGCCGGACTCGACCGTGATCTCGAACGGCAGCCCCACCACGAGCGTCGGGCCGATCCGGAGCACCTGCACCGGCAGGATGCTCGGGAAACTAGCCGGCGGGACGATGCGATCGTGCAGGTACCGCCCGCCGGGTATCCATTTCGCGCCGTGCGGACCCTTGGCACCCGGCTTGGGGACACCGGGACGGAACGGAGGCAGGTGATGGACGACCGGTGTGGTGTTCTCGTGGGCGCCCGCGATGGTCGCTGCCCCGAAAGCGGGCGCGGGCAGGGTGATGCCGCCGTATTTCGGGTGCTCGCGCAGGTCGATCTCGCGGAATCCGGCCGCCAGTTCGACGTCGGCTGACAGCCGCGCCTCGAGCCGGTCCCACAACGCGCCGGCTGCGACACCGATCTGCGTGCCGACGCGCTCGGTCTCGGGATAGGCGAGCAGCCCAGGGCGTACGGCCGGCGCCACGTCGCCATGGGTGCCTTCGACCGCGCCGACGACGATCCGATGACCGGACTGCTTCTGGACGTGCCGTCCCAGCTCACCCTTCAGGTACGCCCAGATGTCAGCGTTGTAGGCATGGTCATGGTGGGAGATACCGGTGCCGTGGACGGAGAAGATCACCGTGGCGGCAAGCGGTTCGAACCCGCCGTCCGCCGATTCGGCGTCCACCCGCAGCAGATGCAGCCACGGGTTGATCGCGGCGAACTTCTGCTGTGCACCGCTGTCGGCGGCAACGTTCTCGTTACGCACGAACGAATCGACCGAACGGTTCCGAGTCAGGCCCCAGACTTCGGTCGCCCCGAAGGCCAGTCGGGCGGGACGGCGAGTGGCGACTGCTTCGCGAACGGCGCCGGCGATACGGCTGACCAGCTCAGAGGTCCAGGCGGGGTCGAAGCCGCTGTGGTTGGAGGCGAACCGGTTCATCAGTTCGTTGCCGTGGAACTGGCCTGGTCCGGCGTGGGTGTGGGTGGCGCCGATGAACAGGCCGGGAAGTCGGACGTCCGTATCGTGCTCGATCCCGCGCGCGATGAGTTGCTGCAGGACCGCCGAGCCGGCGAGCAGGTCGCACTGCACCAGGGCCAGCGAGGTGGTGCCGGCTCGCAGGTGGAGCACGTGCGCATGCAGTCGGGTGCGGAACCCGCTGCCGTTGTGCGCGTTCGCGGAGTGGCCGGCCTTGGGCATGCCTGGCGGCGGCGTGATGTCGACCTCGGCCGCGCCGGCGAGCAGCCCGGCGATACCGGGCAGGTCTAGTGGCTGCGCTGGGCGGACGTCGAACCGCACCCGCTGGGCGGCTGAGCCAGGGACAGCGGCGACGAAGGGTTCGAGCAGATCCTCGTTCACGTCGCACCGTCCCGGTCCAGGTCTACAAGGCCACGAAGTCAGGTTCAGATGTGCAGCGGTTTCAGCTCAACTCCGCGGTGCGTAGGTATAGCCGGAGACCAGCCAGTTCTCGCCGACCTGCTGCATGTGCACCACCGCGCTGAGCACGCTCAGTTTCGGCGCGTTCGCCGGTGTCGTGCTGTTGGTCGTGGAGATCTGACCGAACACGAGCACGTCCCACTGGCTGCGGTCCGTGCTGACCCGCTCAATTCCGGCATCGTTCACCTGGAACGTCTGGGACGCCTTCTGTTGCGGTGCCAGCACCTTGATCTGAGTCTCGAATGCCGTCTTGTACTGGGCCGTGAATGCCCCGGTCGTGCAGCCAAGACCATCGCTTTCTGCCTTGTCCAGGGTTTGATAGTCGTAGGTGTTCAGCTTGGCGATACAGCTCTTCGCGGCGGCGAGCACCTCCGTCCGGTTCGCCGTGACGTCCTGGCTCGACTTGCCCCACCAGACGCGGTGGCTGGAGGTGACGCTGAAGGTACCCAGCACCAGCGCCGCAATGACTGCGACGGTCGCCGCAGTCCACGCCAGCCACCGTCGCCCGAAGCGCCGCGGTGAGGGCCCACTGACGGGCTCGCTACGCTCAGGGCCGCCACGCGCCACCTTGGACTTCTTCGGCCTCGGCGCTTTGACGAGGTTGACGGTCGGTTCGTCACCAGGAGCGTCGGTCGTCTCGCTCGCGTGGCGGTCCGCGGCCACTCGCGCTGCACTCTTGCCCAGGCGCGGCCCGCTCGGATCGTCGTCCGTACTCGGCTTTTCCGACGGCGCGCCCACCGAAGCCGCCCGGCCACCGATGCGGCGGGCTCGACTGGTCGCCTGGACAGCGCGCTGAACGGTCGGCTCGTCCGTTGGGTTCACAGCCGTCGAGTCGGGATCGGTGCGCTTGGCATCCGTCGCCTCGGTTGGCATCGGCTCGTTGTCATCACCGGTCATTCGACGTAGGCCTGTTTGATGTCATTGGCCAGCCATTTGCCCTTGACGTTGACCAGGGTCAGGCTCACCCGCTGCACGCCGGTCGGCGCCGCAACCCCGGCATCGGTGACGGTGAATCCGTTCGCTACCACCAGCACGACCATCCCCTGCTCGCTGGAGGTCTCCAGCGCGACATCGGTGACGTCGGCCTTCAGATCGACCTTCTTTGAGTTCATCTGCGAGAGTGTGGTGGCCTTCAGCCCCTGTAGATCGCTCGTCAACGCACCGGTGGTGCCGTCCAGGGCCCGCTGATAGTCGGCGTCGAAACTCTTGCGGGTATACGTCAAAATGTTGACGGCCTCGACCGAGGCGGCCGTCATGGCAGCGCTCTCGTCGGCGGTGAACCCGGGGTTGCCGTTCTCATGGTGTTTATTGCTGTCCGGCCGGATGAAGGCGAACAGTACGACCGCGAGGGCAACCGCCACGACCGCGGCGACGACCGCGATAAGCCAGGGAGCGTTGTTGCCTGCGCGGGGCGTGGGGTCAGGCTTCGGCGGCGGCGCCGAGGAGCCAGGTGGTGACTGGTCGACCGACGGATCTGACGGTGGCGGCGCAGACATGATCTCCTCAGGTCGAAGCCGAGCGGGGCGGGCAACTGCGCTCACGGTACGTCGGCTGCAGCGGCTCGTCGGATCAGTTGAGCGAGGTCGTCAGGATCGAGATCCAGGACTTGTCGCCCAACAGCGCAGCGCTACTGCCCATGTTGCCGAGCTTGACAGTGTTTTCTGTGCTTACGCGAGGATAGGCGACGCCGCCCCCGGAGTTGCTAATCGGGTCGCCTGCGGGTAGCCCCTCGCTGTCTGCTGGCACGTT
>JBDTDN010000069.1:0-12592 GCA_039923055.1 Jatrophihabitantaceae bacterium | reverse complement strand
TCATCAGGATGCCTTTTTCCCGCAGTTCGCCGGCGGAAGTGCGGGTCAGCATGTTCAACGCGGCCTTCGCCATGTTGGTGTGCGGGTGGCCGGGGCCCTTGTAGCCGCGGCCGAACACGCCCTCCATCGCCGAGACGTTGACGATGTACTTGCGCCTGGCCGGGCTGGCCGCCATCGCCGCGCGTAACCGGCTGATCAGGATGAACGGCGCGGTCTGGTTGCACAACTGCACTTCGAGCAGTTCCAGCGCGTCGACCTCGTTGACCCGCTGCGTCCAACTGTTGACCGTATGCAGGTCCGGGACCAGCCCGCCGGCGTCGATCGCCGTGGAATCGGCAATCCGGTCGATGGATGCCGACCCGGCCAGCAGCGCCAGCCGCGATAGCTGTTCGCCCACAAGCGGTTCGGGCAGGTGCGGCAGGGGGTGGGTGGCGAGCGAGCCGGCCAGCGACAGCGGGTGCGCGTCGGAGATGTGGTCGAATGTCAGCAGCTCGGGCAGTTCGCCGTCCGGTAGCGGCTCGTGCTCCGCGGCGACGAGTGGGGCGTAGGAGCCGGGCGAGCGCCGGACGGTCTGCGCGGCGTTGTTGATCAGGATGTCCAGCGGGCCGGCGGCAGCAACCGAATCAGCCAAGGCGACGACCTGGGCCGGGTCGCGCAGGTCGATGCCGACGATCCGTAACCGGTGCAGCCAGTCGGCGCTGTCAGGCAACGCACCGAAGCGCCGCACTGCGTCGTTCGGGAAACGCGTGGTGATTGTGGTGTGCGCGCCGTCGCGGAGCAACCGCAGCGCGATGTACATGCCGATCTTGGCGCGGCCACCGGTGAGTAGTGCGCGGCGCCCGGTCAGGTCGGTGCGGGCGTTGCGATGTGCGTGGTTCACAGCCGCACAGGCCGGACAGAGTTGGTGGTAGAACGCGTCGACGATCGTGTAGTCCTGCTTGCAGATGTAGCAGGGCCGGGGCCGGACGAAGGTGCCCGCGACGGCGCCTGTCACGTTGGAGACGAGCGCGATGCCCTCGGTCTCGTCATCGATGCGCTGAGGCGAACCGGTGGCAGTGGCGGCGACGACGGCCTGATCCGCAGCCGTGATCGCATCGCGTCGCGCATTGCGTCGGGCACGCTTGACCTGTTTGAAGATACGGCCGGTCGCGCGCCGTATGGCCACGGCGTCTGGGTGCTCGGGGTCGAGCGATTCGGCCTGTGCCAGCACTCGTAGGCACAACGCAAGTTCGTCCGGGTTGAGCGCCGTCGGTTCAGCTGTGCTCACCGGGTCACGATAGTCAATCAGTTGAGCGGGCCGGGGCGATCGCGCCAGCAGCACGCAGGGTGGCCAATTCGTCGGCGGTATATCCCGCCTCAGCCAGCAGCGCTTCGCTGTCCCCGCCGGTCACCGTCATCGCCGGTGTCATGCCAGGCGTCGCTGAGAATTTCGGCGTCGGGCCGGTCAGGATTGCGTCGCCGACCTGCACGTACGAGCCGCGAGCCACGTTGTGCGGGTGGTTCGGGGCCTCGGCCAACGTCAGGACCGGCGCGACGCACGCATCCAGCGGCGCGAACAGTTCGGCCCACTCGTCACGGGTCCTGGTCTTGAACGTGGCCGACAGCAGGTCCGCACAGGCGTCCCACTGGGCCGGGTCGTACGGGGACGGTGTCGATGCCACGTCGAAGCTGAGCGCTTGGCATAACACCGCCCAGAACTGCACCTCGATCGCCCCGACCGACAGGTACTTGCCATCCGCGCACTCGTAGCAGCGATAGTTCGGCGCCCCGCCGTCGAGCATGTTCACACCGCGCTCGTCCTGCCACCCCCCGAATGACAGGAACGTCCGAGTCATCGAACCGAGGTAGCCGGCACCCTCGGTCATCGCGGCGTCGATCACCTGGCCCTCGCCGCTCTCGCGAGCGTGCAGCAGTGCCGCGAGCAGTCCGGTGGCCAGGAACATCGAGCCGCCGCCGAAGTCGGCGAC
The DNA here is from genome assembly GCA_039923055.1 of Jatrophihabitantaceae bacterium. Classification (GTDB taxonomy): domain Bacteria; phylum Actinomycetota; class Actinomycetes; order Mycobacteriales; family Jatrophihabitantaceae; genus DASXYU01. The sequence continues at coordinate 10,625 of JBDTDN010000069.1, read as the reverse complement.
GTAGTTGGCCGGTGGGACGGGCGGACCGTCCTTGGGTCCGATACCGTGCAGCAGTCCGGTGATGGCCAGGTAGTTGATGTCGTGCCCAGCGGTGGCCGACAACGGGCCGTGCTGCCCCCAGCCGGTCATCCGTCCATAGACGAGCTTGGGGTTGCGCGCCAGGACAGCGTCCGGCCCAACGCCCAGCCGCTCGGCCACGCCGGGGCGGAATCCCTCGATCAGTGCATCGGCGGACTCGGCCAACTTCAGCAGGACCCCGACGCCCTCGGGGGTCTTCAAGTCCAGGCCGATGGAGCGGCGTCCGCGCCCGAGCGGGCCGCTGATCATCGCATCGCCCAGGCCCATCTTGGCGCCGGGCAGCTTGTCGACACGGACGATCTCCGCGCCGAGGTCGGCCAGCAGCATGCCGAGGAACGGCACCGGTCCTACCGCGGGCAGTTCCAGGACGCGGACACCGGCGAGCGGTCCAGGCATACGCTGCTTCCTTTCACCGTTCGACTTTGACCCCGCGATCGGTGTAAATCAGCCTCGTTCACACCGATCGCGGGGTCAAAGTGGATCAGAACTTCTCGTTGTTCTCGGCTTTCTTGCGCAGCAGCGGGTTCGGCGTGAACCGATCCCCGTACTTCGCTGCGAACTCATCGGCACGCGCGACCAGCCCGGCGATGCCGGTGCCACCGGTGCCGCTCAGCGGCTGGTACCCGTTGATGTACTGCAGCACGCCACCGGTCCACGGCGGGAACCCGATGCCCATGATCGAGCCGATGTTCGCGTCCGCGGTCTGGACGATCACGCCCTCTTCGACGCAGCGCGCCGACTCGACGGCCTCGATGACCAGCATCCGCTCGGACAATTCGTGGATGTCGACCTCGCCTGGATCGCCGACGACCGGGAATACCTCGGCCAGTCCCGGCCACAGCCCGGTGCGCTTGCCGTTCTCGTCGTAGTCGAAGAAACCCGCCCCGCGCAGACGTCCGGGTCGGCCCAGCTCGACCATCTTCTCCACGACCGCCATCGCCGGATGCTCCGGAGCATCGATCCCGGCGGCCTTGGCAGCAGCAGCGGTCACGTTGCGGATCTTGAGGAACAGTTCCATGTTGAGCTCGTCGGCAAGCTGCAGCGACCCGACCGGGTAGCCGGCCTGGGTGGCGGCCTGCTCGATCGTCGCTGGGTGCACGCCCTCGGCGATCATCGCGATTGCCTCGGTCACGAAGGTCCCAATCACGCGAGAGGTGAAGAAGCCGCGGCTGTCGTTGACGACGATGGGGGTCTTCTTGATCTGCGCCGCGTAGTCCAGCGCGCGGGCCAGTGCCGCATCGGAAGTCTGCTCGCCACGGATTATCTCCAGCAGCGGCATCTTGTCCACGGGGGAGAAGAAGTGCAGCCCGATGAAGTCGGCCTTGCGCTGCACGCCATCGGCCAGGATCGTGATCGGCAGCGTGGAGGTGTTCGAGCCCAGCAGTGCGTCCGCAGCCACCGCTGGCTCGGCATCGGTGAATACCGCGTGCTTGAGCTCGACGTTCTCGAAGACGGCCTCGACGATCAGGTCGCAGCCTGCCAGATCCGCATAGTCGGCGGTTGGCGTAATGCGGGCGAGGAGCTCGTCCCGCTTGGCCTCGGTGGACTTGCCGCGCGCGATCGCCTTGTCCAGGATCGTGCGCGAGTAGTCCTTGCCCTTGTCCGCGGCCTCGATCGAGACGTCCTTGAGCACGACCTCGATGCCTGCCTTCGCCGACACATACGCGATGCCAGCGCCCATCATCCCGGCGCCGAGTACGGCAACCTTCGTGACCGGGCGCGGGTCGTGGCCGGCCGGACGCGAGCCACCGCCGTTGATGGAGTTCAGATCGAACCAGAACGCCTGGATCATGTTCTTGGCTACCTGGCCCTTGGCGAGGTTGACGAAGTACCGACCCTCGATGATGAACGCCGAGTCGATATCGACGGTCGCGCCCTCCACGGCCGCACACAGGATGTGGTGCGGTGCGGGCATCGGCGCACCCTTGAGTTGCTTACGCAGGTTGCCAGGAAGGGCGGGCAGCATGCCAGCGACGGCCGGGCTGGTGACCGAGCCGCCGGGCATCCGGTAACCCTTGGCGTCCCAGCGTTGGACCGACTCAGGATTGGCCTTGATCCAGGTGCGGGCTGCCTCGAGCATCGCCTCCGGGGTCGGGGCGATCTCGTCGATGAGACCGAGTTCGAGCGCCTTGGCGGGCGCATACCGGGTGCCTTCGAGTAGAACCTTGGTGAGGCCGTCCATGATGCCCAGCAGTCGGATGATGCGGACCACGCCACCGCCACCAGGCAGCAGCCCGAGAGTGACCTCAGGCAGGCCGAACTGCGACTTGCGGTTGTCCAGTGCGATGTGCGATGACAGGCCAGCGCGATCTCCAGCCCTCCGCCGAGTGCCGCACCGTTCAACGCTGCGACGACCGGCTTGCCGAACGTCTCCAAGCGCCGCAAATCCGCCTTGATGGCCATGACGCCCGCACCGAACTCGGCGGCGTTCTCCTCGGTCACCTGGGCCAGCATGTTCAGGTCACCACCGGCGAAGAAGGTGTCCTTCGCCGACGTGATGATGACGCCGGTGACGGTGTCCTTCTCGGCGTACAACCGGTCGACCGCCGCCTTCATGGACGCCTGGTAGGCGGCGGTCATAGTGTTCGCGCGCTGGTTCGGATCGTCCAGCGTCAGCGTGACGATGCCGTCCGCGTCCTGGTCCCAGCGGACCGTGTTCTGCTCGCTCATATCAGAGTGCTCCGTATTGGTAGGGGGATCAGATGCGCTCGACGACGGTGGCGACGCCCATGCCGCCACCGACGCAAAGGGTGGCCAGGCCATAACGCTGGTCGCGACGTTCGAGTTCGTCGATGAGGGTGCCCAGGATCATCGCGCCGGTCGCGCCGAGCGGGTGGCCCAGGGCGATCGCGCCGCCGTTGACGTTGACCTTCTCGTGCGGGACCTTCATGTCCTTCATGAACTTCATGACGACCGCGGCGAACGCCTCGTTCACCTCGAACAGGTCGATGTCGTTGACAGTCAAACCGGCTTTGGCCAGCGCCTTCTGCGCGGACGGTGCCGGGCCGGTGAGCATGATCGTCGGCTCGCTGCCGACCACGCCGGTGGCGACGATGCGGGCGCGTGGCGTCAGGCCCATGTCCGTGCCGGCCTGCTCGCTGCCGATGACCATCAGCGACGCGCCGTCCACGATGCCCGAGGAGTTGCCGGGGGAGTGGACGTGGTTGATCTTCTCGACCCAGTGATACTTCTGCAGTGCGACGGCGTTGAAGCCGCCCATCTCGCCGACGGCGGCGAAGGAGGCGGGCAGCTTGCCCAACGATTCCGGCGTGCTGCCCGGGCGGGGGAACTCGTCGTGGTCCAGGACGATCTGACCGTTCAGGTCGCGCACCGGGATCACCGAGCGGCTGAACGCGCCGTTCGCGATCGCCTTGCCTGCGCGGTCCTGGGACTCGGCGGCGAAGGTGTCCACGTCCAGTCGGCTGAAGCCCTCCATCGTGGCGATCAGGTCGGCGCCGACGCCCTGCGGCACGAACCCAGTGCCGTACGCGGTCTCCGGGTCCTGCGCCCATGGGCCACCGTCCGAACCCATCGGCACCCGGGACATCGATTCGACACCGCCGGCGAGGATCAGGTCCTCCCAGCCCGAACGCACATTCTGCGCGGCGATGTTGACCGACTCCAGACCGGAGGCACAGAAGCGGTTGAGCTGGAAACCCGGACCGGAGGTGACGAAGCCGGCCGCGATGGCGGCGGTGCGGGCGATGTCCGCGCCCTGCTCGCCGATCGGGGAGACCACGCCCAGGATGATGTCCTCGACCTTGGCCGGGTCCAAGCCCGGATTGCGGCGCAGCACCTCGGCGATCAGGCCGGTGACCAGCGAGATCGGCTTGGTGGTGTGTAGGGAGCCGGTCTTCTTGCCGCGACCGCGGGGGGTGCGGACCGCGTCATAGACGAACGCTTCAATGCTCATGTGTCAACCGTCCTCGAACGAGTGCTGCGGAGAGGGGAGCTATCTTGCCAGTATCACTGTCACAGTGACCAAACGCTACCAACTGTGTGATTGGTCTACGCTCGCGGCATGACCGCGGCGAAGGTGGATGGGGATCAGTTCACCATCGACGAACTGGCTACCCGCACCGGAATGACGGTACGCACGGTCCGCTTCTACGCGACTGAGGGGCTGTTGCCGCCACCTGAGCGCCGCGGCCGGATGGCCTTTTACGACTCCCGCCATCGGCTCCGACTCGACCTCATCCGGACGTTGCAAGAACACGGGTACACGCTCGCTGCCATCGAACGAGTGCTCGCCAGGGTGCCGACCGACGCAGACCCGGCCGAGTACGCCGTCCGTTCGGCGGTCCTTGCGCCATGGCTGCCCGATCAGAGTGAGGTACTCGATAGGGCGGCTCTGGGACGCCGGGTCGGACGCACCCCGACCGCGAGCGAGCTCGACTATCTGTCCGGGATCGGCGCCGTGGAGCATGTGGACGGTGACCAGTTCCGTGTTTCGCCGGCTTTGCTCGGGCATGCCGTCGAACTGCTGCGCATGCCGGTGCCGCCGAGTGTGCTGCACGATTCGGCGGCGATCATCAGTGAGCATGCGACTGCTGTCGCGGACGGGCTGACCGACGTCTTCATCCGCGCGATCTGGGGGCCGTATCAGCGCGGGGAGATCTCGCACGAACAGGTCGTTGCCATGCTCGCCCTGCTGCGCCCGCTCGCGGTTCAGGGCTTGGTGAGCGCATTCGGGCGCGCGGCTGATCACGCCGCCCGACGGGGACTGGATCAGGGCGCGGATCGGGACGCCGGGTTGGGCGGACCGGAGCAGTAGGTCATTTGCGGTGCGTACACAGCGTCGCGGGGTCCGGTTGTTTCTCGCCCGTGCCCGCCTGCGGGACACAGACCGCGGGCAATGCCTTCGCAATCGCGGTGGCCAGTGCAGGAAGGGGACCCGCGCCGATTGATTTCGGTAGCGTCACCTCGATGTACGTCGCACGGTCGATGCTCGTATAGACGGTGCCGTCGGCAACGTCGGTCTCGAAGAACGCGACGCCGTTCACGACTGGCACGAAGTCGGCGCTGCCCGGCTGCAGGTTCGCCGGTCGGTCCACGCCGCAGCGCAGCACCACCGGTGGATCCCCCCATGCCACGACGAACGGTGAGTCGGGCGTCGGGTGCACGATGCGCGGGGCGAGTGAATCGAGTTCGACCGGCAATGCGGCAAGGACCTTCACGCACGGGGCCACCGTGGCGGGGTTCGAGGGCGGTGCGGCCAGGATCAGCGCCGGCAGCGGCGCCCCGATGGTCCGGGGCGGATGCGTGCCGGAATCGTTGTTACCGGTGCGGCCGATGACCAGACCGACGATGACGATCACCGGCAATGTCACGGCCGTCGCGATGAGCCCGGCCCGGCGGCGTTCGCTGACGATCGGGTACTCCCTATAGATTTCGAGGCTGCAGACTCGACGTGCTTGGTGGCCTCGGGTGGCTAGAGGTTGACGACCGGGCAGGTCAGCGTGCGGGTGATGCCCGGGACGGACTGCACCTTGGCCACGACGAGTTTGCCCAACTCATCGACGCTTTCGGCCTCGGCACGGACAATGACGTCGTAGGGTCCGGTTACGTCCTCGGCGTTCGTCACCCCGGCGAGTCCGGCGATCTCACGCGCGACGGCGGCGGCTCGGCCGACCTCGGTCTGGATCAATATGTACGCGTTCACGGCCATCGTTCGCGTGTCCTCTCCTCGTCGTGTCCGGCGGGACGGTATGAACGTAGCGCAGCGCAATGTAAGCGGTGCATGAGCGGCGCCGCAGGATGAGGAGCAACACCATCACGGTTTCGGAGCTGGGCGAGTTCGGGCTGATCAAGCGGATCACCGGCGGGCTGGTCGATGTCGAATCGACGCTGCTCGGTCCCGGGGACGATGCCGCCGTGGTCGCTGCCGCGGACGGACGAGTTGTGGCCACCACGGACCTGCTGGTCGAGAACCGGCACTTTCGCCGCGACTGGTCGACAGCCACCGACATCGGGCACAAGGCCGCCGCGCGCAGCCTGGCCGACATCGCGGCGATGGGAGCGGTGCCGACGGCGCTGCTGGTCGGCTTCGCAGCTCCTGGCGAGCTGGAGGTGGAGTGGGTCGACGGTATGGTCGCCGGGCTACGCGAGGAGTGCGGCGATGTCGGCGCTGCTGTGGTCGGCGGGGATGTGACGGCGGCTGACACGATCATGATTGCCGTGACAGCACTCGGCGACCTGCAGGGCCGCGCGCCGGTCACGCTGGACGGCGCCAAGGTCGGTGACGTGGTGGCTGTCGCCGGTCGGTTGGGCTGGGCGTCTGCTGGGTTCGCTGTGCTGGGCAGGGGATTCCGCTCGCCCGTTCAAGTCGTTGCCGCTCATCGCCGCCCGGAGCCGCCGTATGCCGAAGGTCCGCGTGCCGCCGAGTTGGGAGCAACGTCGATGACCGACGTCAGCGACGGCCTGGTAGCCGACCTCGGTCATATTGCCGACGCGAGTGCGGTCCGTATCGACCTGCGCGCGGAGCTCATCGACGTGCCGGCGAAGCTGCGTGAGGTCGGTGCCGCGCTGAACGTCGACCCGCTCGTCTGGATCCTCACCGGCGGCGACGACTACGCGCTCGCGGCGACGTTCCCGAAGGGTGTCGACCTACCTGAGTCGTGGCGGATCGTCGGTACCGTCAGCGACGGCGACGGGGTCCGGGTCGACGGCCGCCGCTGGCAGGTCGGTGGTCATGAGCACTTCAGGTGAGCTTGCGAAGCGGTCGTTGGGTGTGGCCGCTGACGCGCCCGTCGAGGTGAGTTTCGAACCCCGCCCGTATGACGATCCGGATGTTGTCCGATTGGTCGCCGACGTCCAGGCCGAGTATGTGATCCGGTACGGCGGGCCGGACGAGGCGGCAGTCGATCTCGCCGAGTTCGCACCACCTAATGGGCTGTTTCTCGTCGGGCTGCTCAGGCGCGAACCAGTGGTTACCGGTGGTTGGCGACTGCTCGACGGTCAACAGGCAACGGCGGAGATCAAGCGGATGTACGTCGTGCCTGCAGCCCGAGGTCGTGGGTTTGCCCGGCAGATGCTGACCGAACTGGAGGCGAGCGCCGCCGCTCATGGCGCGCACCGGATCGTGCTCAACACCGGCACCAAGCAGCCAGAGGCGATCGCGCTGTATGAGTCCTCGGGCTACGACGCCATCGGTGGCTTCGGCCACTACGCATGCACGCCGGGTGCCCTGTTCTACGCCAAGCGGCTTACCTGACCGAATGTGGAACGGCCCATCTCGCGGTGCGAGACGGGCCGTTCTGCGAGCTACCTGGGTTTAGCCGCGGGTGACCTTGCCAGCCTTCAGGCAGGACGTGCAGACCGTGATCCGCCGACGCGTGCCGGGCGAGACCAGGGCGCGCACCTTCTGCACGTTCGGGTTGAACCGACGGTGGGTACGGCGGTGGGAGTGCGAGACGGACATGCCGAAGCCGGGCCCCTTGCCGCAGACATCGCAGACGCTGGCCACAATGGCCTCCTTGGACGGTGTGAGCACGATAAGTCCGTGCTGCTGGGTTCTCAATGAACTTCGGTGGGCAAAACTGGTGGGTGCCCGGACGTAAGCCGCGCAACTTGAGCAGTCTAACGGCTGGCAAGCCGGGCGACCAAACCGGGCCGATACGCTGACGGTGCGGAGAACAGGTCTCAGTTGGGGGTAGCTGTGCAGGCGTCGCTCGACGCGGAGTCCATCCACCGATGGATCCACGCTGCGGCCGACGCCCTCGGCAAGCGTCGCGCGGAGATCGACGAGCTCAACGTGTTCCCGGTACCTGACGCCGACACGGGCACCAATATGGAGCAGACCGTCCGCGCAGCGGCCGATGCACTCGCGACAACCCCTGTCGTCTCGACCGCCCAAGCCCTGCGCACGGTGGCCTCCGGAGCCATTCTCGGTGCGCGGGGTAACTCCGGCGTGATCCTGGCCCAACTGCTGCGCGGATTCGCCGACGCGGCACACGACGCCGAGCGCTGGGGACCGGACCAGCTACGGGACGGTCTCCAACTCGGGGCGCAGGACGCCACTGCAGCCGTCGCCGAACCGGTGGACGGCACGATCCTGACCGTGGCGCACGCGGCCGCGGCCGCGGCGCGCGGGCCGGGCTCGATGGCCGAGCTGATCACCAGCGCCGTCGATGCCGCGGACCAGGCGTTGAGTCGGACGCCGACCCAACTTGCGGCCCTCGCGCGTGCGGGAGTGGTCGATGCGGGCGGTCTGGGGCTGGTGGTCGTGCTGGCCGCCCTGGCCGAAGTGATCGTCGGCGCACCGATCCGTCTCACCGTTCGCAATCGACTCACCCGCCCGGCTGCGCTGCTGCAAGGCGAACGCGAGGGCGGTAGCAGCGAGTTCGGTTACGAGGTCCAGTACCTGCTCGATGCTCCGGCCGTGCGGGACGCGCAGATCACAGAGCTTCGTGAGGAGCTGGCCAGACTCGGCGATTCGGTTGTCGTGGTCGGTACCGGGGATGGCATCTGGAACGTTCACGTCCACACCAACGACGTCGGTGCGGCCTTGGAGACCGGCCTTCAGGTCGGCCGCCCGTACCGCGTCACGGTCATCAGTTTCGCCGATCGGGACCCCGCGCCGACCGGCACCGGAGTGGCGGTCGTCGCGATCGCCCCGGGCCGTGGCCTTTCGCATCTGTTCCAGGCCGAAGGCGTGTATGTCGTTGACGGCGGCCGCACAGGTCGGCCCACAGTCGATGAGGTCACCGCGGTTGTCCAAGCCACGGGCGCGGCCAACATCGTGCTGCTCCCGAATGCGGCGAAGGCCAACGGCATTGCCGAGGCCGCGGCGGATGCGGTTCGCGCCCAGGGCTTGACGATCACGGTCGTGCCCACGCGCTCGCCTGTCCAAAGCCTGGCCGCGATAGCAGTCCACGACAGCGCTCGCCGCTTCGACGACGACGTCGTGGCGATGGCCGAAGCCGCAGCCGCGACCCGCTTTGCGGAGATCACGGTCGCCAAGGCCGAGTCATTGACGTCGGTCGGTATCTGTCAGGCCGGCGATGTCCTCGGCCTTATCGACGGCGAGGTCGTGGAGATCGGCCGCGGCCTGGTCGCGGTTGCGTTCTCACTTACCGATCGGCTGCTCGCGGTCGGGGCCGAGTTGATCACGGTCCTGGTCGGTGAGCATGCCCCGGGCGGTGTCGGCGAGGTCATCGCCCGGCACGTGCGCGAACGTGCGCCGCTCACTGAGGTGTGCGTGTACAGCGGCGGCCAGCTCGATCATCCTCTGATCATCGGCGTCGAATGATGTGCGCATGACCGATCTCGACACCCGCCTGTCCGACGTGATCGGTGGCCGCACCGTCAAGCCGTTGGAGAATGCGTTCGGGCTGCGGACCGTCGGCGATCTGCTGCGGCACTACCCGCGGCGGATGATCGAGCGCGGCGAGCTCACCGAACTGTCGTCCCTGCACGTGGACGACGACGTCACGGTCATGGCGCGGGTACTCAAGAGCGAGGTCAAGGGCTTCGGCAAGTCGCTGCGCGTGGAGGTCATCGTCGGTGCGGCAGATGCGGGGGACACCGGCCGACTGCAATTGGTCTTCTTCGGCAACAGGAGCGCGTGGCGGGTGAAAGAACTCCAGCCCGGCACGCTAGGTCTGTTCTCCGGCCGGGTCGGAGAGTTCAATAGGCGCCGCCAACTCGCCCATCCAGACTACAAGATCCTGCAGGGCGACGACTCGCTTGCCGAGTACGAGGCAGACCTGTATGTCGGGTCGCTGATTCCCGTTTACCCTGCTACCAAAGACATTCGGACGTGGGTCATCGCCAACTCGGTGGCCCAGGTGTTGAGCCTGCTGGACCCGTTCGTCGACCCATTACCGGCCGAGATCCGCACCCGGCAACATCTGTTGAGCTTGGACACGGCACTGCGGGCCATTCATCGACCCGATGACCGCGAGCAGTGGTACGCCGCGCGAAAGCGCCTCAAGTGGGATGAGGCGATGGGCATCCAGCTCGTGCTGGCCCAGCGTCGCCGGGCTGCGCTGGCCTCTCCGGCGGTGCCGCGACCACACAGCCCGGACTCGATCCTGGCCGGGTTCGACGCCCAACTGCCGTTCACCCTGACCGCAGGCCAGCGCGAGGTCGGGGCGCTGTTGACTGCCGAACTCGCCCAGCCGCACCCGATGCATCGGCTGCTGCAAGGCGAAGTCGGCTCGGGCAAGACGGTCGTCGCGCTACGCGCGATGCTCCAGGTGGTCGACGCCGGTGGGCAGGCCGCGTTCCTCGCACCGACCGAGGTGCTTGCCGTGCAACACGCGCGCACGATCGAGGCGATGCTCGGGCCGCTTGGGCAGGCCGGCCGACTCGGCGGCGGCGAGGTCGGCACACGGGTTGCGCTGCTGACCGGCGCGCTGCCGGCGGCGGCGCGCAAACGGGCGCTACTGGATGCGGCGTCGGGAGCAGCCGGCATCGTCGTCGGCACGCACGCCCTGATCCAGGAGCACGTGCAGTTCGCCGAACTCGGTCTGGTGGTCGTCGACGAGCAGCACCGATTTGGCGTCGAGCAGCGAGATGCCCTACGTGGTAAGGCGAAACAGCCT
>JBDTDN010000068.1:0-4211 GCA_039923055.1 Jatrophihabitantaceae bacterium | reverse complement strand
CAAACGGAGCGCGCCGAGCGCCTCCGACCAGGGGCTGACGTTCTTTACCGGTCCGGTCGGCGTCGGGGCGACGGCGATCAGCCGTGTTGTGCCAGTCATCGCGGTCATCGCGGTCACCTGCTTCGGGTGCTCGCCCCCAGGTGGGCTCAGCACCCGAAGGTGACGCGATGGCCGGCTTCGGACATCAGACGTCGATCGGATTCGACCAGCGGTGGCTACCACGCTGGCTACCACGGGAGAGGTCATGGGTAACGCTCCTGTTCTCGCTGACGGCTACGAGCCAGCAAGTACGGGCGTTACGTTGGCGGTGGCGGTGGGATTCGAACCCACGGTGGTTTTACCCACACACGCTTTCGAGGCGAGCTCCTTTGGCCGCTCGGACACGCCACCGTCGAACAGACTACAGGACAAGAGCTCAGCGTTTGGTGGCGAAGAACCCCGCCAGCAGGGCCGCACACTCGTCCTCGCAGACACCTGCCGCAACCTCCGGACGGTGGTTTAAACGACGGTCCCGGACGAGGTCCCACAGCGAGCCGACCGCTCCGGCTTTCGGGTCCCACGCTCCGAAGACGAGCCGCTGGATCCGGGCCAGGACGATGGCCCCGGCGCACATCGTGCACGGCTCGAGCGTGACGGCAAGCGTGCAACCCTCCAGGTGCCACGAGCCGAGCGCCAATCCTGCGCGGCGCAAGGCAATCACTTCGGCGTGAGCAGTCGGGTCGTGCCCGTTCTCGCGTTCGTTGTGTGCGGCGGCGACGACGGCCCCGGACCGGTCCAGCACGACGGCCCCGATCGGCACCTCGCCGGCGGTGAGTGCCGCGCGGGCCTGCATGAGCGCCGCCCGTACCGCCGCGACGTCAGCGTTCACCACCGACTTTGACCTTGCCATCGGTGTAATCGGGACGGGTTTACACCGATGGCGGGGTCAAAGTCGAGCTCAGGCACGCAGATCGTCGAACGTCTCGCCGCAGCCGGCCTTCTCGCAGACGGCCACCAGCAGGTCGATCGGCAGCGTGCCCTCGTGCGCGCACATCGCAATCAGATCGGTGGCGGTGGTGCCCAGGTCCTCCACGATCTCGGCGTCACCGAACGGGCCGCTGTCCCGAGCCGGTGGCGCGTCCTCGTCCTCGATGACCTCGGTTTCGCCAATCTCGGCAAGATCCTCGGCGACCGCCGCGGCGAGGGGGTACGCCTCGGCCGCATGACCGTCCGAGACGAACGCTCTGGGCTCCTCGTCCTCGTCGATGCGGACGATCACCGCGTATTCGTCGTCCTGCTCGAACAGGACAAGACGCAGGTCGCCGGCAACATCACGGCCGACCTCGCAGATGTCTTCGATCGTCTCGCAACCATCGAGCGAGACTTCAACACCGTGCCATTGGTCCTGGGTACGTGCCAGCACCGCAGCGAAGTAACTCACGCTCACTCCCGATGAGAACTCAGTGGGCCACGTGATTCGATCCGGTGGCCTGCGCGTACGACTCTGTGATCCCCAGTTGCTCCACGATCGCCTCCAGCATCTCGTCCGGATATGCGTCGATGTCGTCGAGGATCTGTTCCATCTCATCCTCTGACAGATCCAGGTCCGAGAACAGATCTAGATCACCGATCGGCCAGACCTCATCCAACTCGTCGTCCTCCGGCGGATCCTCACCCAACCGGCTGAGCACCTGTTCGGCGAGCGGGAACTCGACGGCCGCCGTCATGTCCGACAGCAGCAGAGAGGTGCGCGCGCCGTCCTGCCTGGCGATGAAGAAGAACTCGTCGTCGACACTGGCGATCACGAACGGGCCGCCCTCGGGCGGCTGCGACCGCAAGGCCTGTAGCAGTACACCGAGATCACTCAGGACCGCTGGCGGCAGCGCCTCCACCCGCCATACTCCACCGTCACGGAACGCCGCCACTGCAAAACGTCGAGCCATCGTTGCCACCACCTTTCGCCCCGAGAACGGGTCAAGGTGTCGATCCTGACACGACTGGTCTGTCTGGGGGTAGTTGCTCTTGGCGAGGCGATAGCGTCGGGCGGTGACCACAACGATCGATCAGCAGCCGTGACCGCCGATTTCGGCCGGGTCGCGGTGCTCGGCCTCGGCCTGATCGGTGGCTCGCTGCTGCACGCCGTCCGGCACAACGGACTCGAGGCAGTCGGCTACGACGTGGACGCGCAGACGGCCTCCGCGGCAATGTCGGCAGGCTTTCCGGTCGCGCCGAGCGACGCCGACGCGGTCCGCGGCGCCGACCTGATCGTACTGGCGATGCCCCTGCCCCAGGTGCCCGAAGCCCTGCGCTCACTCGCCCCCCATGTGGCATCCGGCACGGTGCTGACCGACGTCGGCACGCTGAAGTCACCAGTGCTGCAGGCGGTCCGTGAACTGACCCCGCACGTGCGGTTCGTCGGCGGCCACCCCCTTGCCGGCACGGAAGAAAGTGGCTGGGGAGCCACCGACCCGTTGCTGTTCCGCGACGCGCCCTGGACGCTGACGATCGAGACAGACACCGATCTGGACGCATGGTTGCAGGTGGCTGAACTGGTGTGCGACATGGGCGCCAAGCCGGTGCCCACGACGACCGCAGAGCAGGACGCCGCCGTCGCCCGCGTGATCGGTCTGCCGCACGTGCTGGCCGAGGCGCTGGCGCTCACCGGGCTGGACGGTGGCCCGCTGGGCCTGTCGCTTGCTGCCGGTTCGTACACCTCCGGCTCACGCGTCGCCCGGACCCGCCCGGATCTGGTGGCGACCTGGTGCGATGGCAACCCGGCGCTCGTCACCGTCCTCGACGAGGTCCTGGCGCGACTGACGCAGACGCGCGCCGATCTGGCCGAGGGGCGTTCGATGTACGAACTGGCCGAGACCGGTCACCGCGCCCGGATGAACTGGGAGCACCGGCAGTTCGTCCCGGTCGAACTCGCACTGGACGCCGTCGAGCTGTGTGCCCACGGTCGGGCCGGCGGGTGGATCACGGCGGTCCTTCGCGACGACCCAGGTATCCGTCTGCTCGGTATGCGACCGCCAATGTAGCGGTAGCGCAACGGGCTTGATGATCTCGGCCACAGCAGCGCGTACCCGCTGCAACGACCGAGATCATCAGCTGGTGATGAGCGGGTGACGGGGATCAGAGCGAGCAGGTCTTGTCGCCGGCATTCAGGGTCGCCGGCGGCGCGGTACCGGCGCCGGCGCCTACCGCCGCCCCCGCCGACGCGCTCGGATCAGCCGTCACGACCTGCGTCTTGCCGGTCCCGGTCACCCAGACGGGCTGCTGGTCATTGATCAGCGAGTCGTACAGGATCCGTCCCTTGGCGGTGTCAAGCAGCACGCGCCCGGTCATGTCAGTGTCCGGCGGCGAATAGTCCGGGTTGGCGATAGGCGCCGTATAGAAGCTCACCCGCGACGGGTCGAGACCCTGCAGCGAGGAGGCCAGTTCGCGCAGGTCCGCGAACGTGGTGCCCGTATCGATCGTGATCGCCTTGGTGGCCGCATCCAGGAACGAAGTCAGCTTCGCGGGGTTGCCGAGCACCGAGCCCGTCATCGCCTGCCTGAGCACCGCCCCGAGGAACATTTGCTGCCGTTTGATCCGGCCCAGGTCCGAACCGTCGCCGAGCGTCTCGCGCGCCCGGACGTAGGCCAGTGCCTGCACGCCGTTGAGCGAGTTGTTGCCGACGTGCAGGATCAGGCCGCTCCCCGGGTCGTCGACGGCCTCCGGGCTGCAAACAGACACCGTCCCGATCGCCTGGACCATCGCTTCGAAGCCGGAGAAGTCGATCTCGACGAAGTGCGTGATCGCGATACCGGTCAATTTCTGCACCGTCGCGATCGCGCAGGTCGGTCCACCGATGGAGAACGCAGAGTTGAACATGTCGGTGTGCTCAGCGATCGTGCTGCCGTCGCTCGCCTTGCAAGCCGGGATGTCCACCCAAGAATCGCGCGGGATGCTGATGATCGTCGCCTTCTGATGGTCCGGCGATAGATGGACGATCATCGCGGTGTCCGATCGCGCCCCCGCGACGTTCCCGAAACTGGCATCGGCACCGGCCCGCGAGTCCGAGCCGAGCACCAGGAAGTTCGCGGCGTCTTGCTGCCGCGCCGCGTTGCGGATGTTGGGGTCGTGCTGCTGTAGGACGGCGACACGAGTGAGTTGTCCGTTGTACTTCTGGTATAGGTAGCCGGCCTCCCCCGGCCTTCGTCAGAAGATGTTGAGTCGAGTCAATCATGGTC
>JBDTDN010000067.1:0-4913 GCA_039923055.1 Jatrophihabitantaceae bacterium | reverse complement strand
GGGTGCCGGCGATCGGGTGCAGCACCGCCTGGCCCGCGTTCACGGTGACCAGCGCCTCGGGGCTGCACCCGACGATGTCGACGTCGGGCAACCGCAGGAAGTACATGTACGGCGACGGGTTGAGCGTGCGCAGGACCCGGTAGACGTCGAGCGGCTCTGCCGTCGTCGCCACACTGAACCGCTGGCCAACCTGGACCTGGAACACCTCGCCGGCCCGGACGGCCTCCAGCGCCTGCTCGACAGCCGACCGATACTCACCCGCCGGCGTACGCGAGCAAGCGGCGACGGGCGACGCGACCCCGAGCCTTGCGACGGTCGGCTCGGAGGCTGTGGCCAGATCGGCCTGCATCCGGTCCAGTCGGTTCACCGCATCGGCGTAGGCCGCATCCAGCGCGACCGTGTCCATCGAGGCGTCGACCAGCGCATTGGCGATCAGCACGACGGTGCACTCGTGGTGATCCACTGCAGCCAAATCGGTGACCAACAGCATCGTCAGTTCCGGTACACCCAACTCGTCGATGGCCTTGCTCGGCAGCGTCTCGATCCGCCGGACCACGTCGTAGCCCAGGTAGCCGACGAAGCCCCCGGTCAGCGGCGGCAGGTCGGGTAGCCGCGGCCCCTTGACCGCACGCCAGGCAGCGCCGAGCACCTGTAGCGGATCACCGGTCAACGGCAGTCCGGACGGGACCTCGCCGCTCCAGGAGGCGCGCTCGTCCACGACCGAGAGCGAGGCCACGGAGTTCACCCCGACGAAGGACCAGCGGGAGAACGAGGCGCCGGGTTCGGCTGATTCGAGCAGGAACGTCCCGGTCCGATCACCGGCTAGCTTGCGATACACCCCGACCGGCGTCTCTGCATCGGCGAACAGCGTCCGGGTGATCGGTACCAACCGGTGCGTACGGGCCAGGTCGGTCAGATCTGCACGGCTGATCATCTGGTCACCGTCAACGGTCCGGCGTCGAAGCAGGTTCGGTCGCCGGTGTGGCAAGCGGCGCCGACCTGATCGACCTGCACCAGCAGCGTGTCGCCGTCACAGTCCAGCGCGACGGACTTCACGTGCTGCGCATGGCCGGACGTTTCGCCCTTGACCCAGTACTGCTGCCGGGACCGGGACCAGTAGGTGGCACGGCCGGTGGTGAGTGTGCGGTGCAACGCCTCGTCGTCCATCCAGCCGACCATCAGCACCTCACTGGTGTCGTGCTGCTGGACGACGGCCACCACCAAGCCGGCCGCGTCGCGCTTCAGGCGCGAAGCGATGGCGGGGTCGAGTTGGGACGGGGCACGCAGGGGCATGCCGCGATTCTCCCCTAAGCCCGCTAGCGGCTTTCCTCGACGGTCAGCGCAGGCAGCCACACCGTCACCGTGCTGCCGGTCTCGACGGCGCTGTCGAAACGGACCGTGCCGCCGTGCAGTTGGACGATCGAGACGACGATCGCCAGCCCCAACCCGCTTCCCCCGCGCGCCCGGCTGCGCGCCCTGTCCGCGCGCCAAAAGCGTTCGAACACGTGCGCGGCCTCGTCCGGCGGCAGACCTGGGCCACTGTCGAGTACCTGAATGGCCACACCTGGGCCATCGATGAACGCCCGCACGCCAATGGGGCCGCCCGGCCGGGTATGCGTGGCGGCGTTCGCCACCAGGTTCCGGATGACACGCAGCAACTGGTCCTGATCGCCGACAACCGCGAGCCCGGTGTCACCGTCGATTTCGATGGTGCGTTCGGGAAAGGCTGCGTGAGAACTCGTGACGACATCCTCCAGCAGCGCGTCGACGTCGATGGGCGCCCACTCCGGTAGGGTGCCGCGATCGCTGCGGGCCAGCGTCAGCAGGTCGTCCACCAGCCTGGACATCCGGGTGCCCTCGGACTCGATCCGTTCCAGGTTGTCCGAGGCCGGATCGGCGGCGCCGGCCAGCGCTCGTTGCATGCGAGCCAGCTCGGCATAGCCGCGGATCGAGGTCAGGGGCGTACGGAGCTCGTGGGAGGCATCGGCCAAGAACTGCCGCATCCGCCGCTCGCTCTCCAGCCGTGCGGCGAACTGCGTTTCGACCGTAGCCAGCAGGGTGTTCATCGAGACGGCCAGCCGTCCGACCTCGGTATCCGGATCCGTCACGGGCACGCGCCGATCCAGCCCGGTGCCTTCCGGAGAGAGCTCCGCGGCAACCTCCTGCGCCGTCTGCGTGACGCCGTACAGCCGGCGCAGGCTGAATCGGACACCGTATGCCGTCACCACGAATGCCAGCACGCCCGCGCCCGCGCCGATGACCAGTTCGAGCACCACCAAACGCTTGAGCGTGTGGGTGACCTCGTCGGTGGACAGGCCGATCACGGCGGTAGCCGTCACGCTCTGTTGCAGCCCGCCTTGGATAACCGTGATCAGCGCCAGTCGCACCGTGACACGCACCTCAAAGTTGTCCTCGGTACGGACGGTGATCGGGGCCGGTGAGGTCCGTGCCGCGAGCCGGTTGCGGTCGGCCGGACTCAGATCCAGCGCGTCGACTGCTCCGCCGGCGCGAGGGCTGAGAACCAGCCCGCCGCCACCCAATGCGATTGCCCAGACATGCTGAGGCGTGCGCAGCGCCCCGGCATCCAGTGAATTGACGCCCTTGAACAGATCGGGAATCGAGCTGGTCGAGGCGATTTCTTGTAGCTGCTGGTCAAGCCGTTCGTACAGAAACGACCTCAGCGCGAAGTAGGTGCCGACACCGGTTGCGAACACGACGACGAACACCAACGTGACGACACCGGTCACGAGCCGGCCAGTGAGACTGCGCGGCACGAAACGCCAGCGACGCGGCTGCTCGATGTCCATAGGGAGCAAGCCTGACATGCGCAGCCCGGTACTGGTTAGGAGCTGACCGGGCAGTAACTAGTGACGGTCAGCGCCGTGGCGCCTTGATGACGTACCCCGCACCCCGGATGGTGTGGATCAGCTTCGGCTCCACCGCGTCGACCTTCTTGCGCAGGTAGCCGATGTACAACTCAACGATGTTGGACTGACCCGCGAAGTCGTATTTCCAGACCCGGTCCAGGATCTGCGACTTGGACAGCACAACCCGTTCGTTGCGCATCAGGAAGCGCAGCAGTTCGAACTCCGTCGCCGTCAGGTGCACCTCGACGCCAGCGCGGGCGACCTCGTGGCTGTTCTCGTCCAACTCCAGATCAGCGATGGTCAGTACGCCGTCGCGGGCGTCCTCCGGTGAGGAGCGCCGCAACACCGCATGTACGCGGGCGAGCAGTTCCTCGACGCTGAACGGTTTGACCACGTAGTCGTCGGCACCGGCTCGCAGGCCGCCGATCCGATCGGTCGCAGCATCGCGCGCGGTCAGGAAGATCACAGGCACCTGCGAACCGGCCGAGCGCAGGTTCTGCAGCACGCCCAAGCCGTCCAAGCCGGGCATCATCACGTCCAGCACGATCAGGTCGGGGTCGGATTCGGCGACCTTGGCAAGCGCCGACGTACCGTTATCGGCGGTGATCGTCTCAAAGCCGTCGAACCGGAGCGCCGAGGACACCAGGTGGGTCACGTTCTCCTCGTCGTCGACGACCAGGACGCGGCGCTTGGTGTGCGACCGTGTGACGACTGCGGCGCTCATGTACATCCCCCTTGATTGGCACGAGCTCGGACTGTACGAATCCTGAGCGTCAAACCTGTGTTAACTATAGGGGAAAGCTGTGTTTTGGTTAGGTGCCGGTGGATGCGCTCGCCCGTCGGCGTTCGGGTCGCCCGCCCAGCGGGCTGTGCACGTGCCGCGCGGCCTGGGGCAGCACACTCAACACAAACGCCACCGCGGACGTGACCAGCAGCAACGCCGACACCGCGATCGAGCCGGTCGTGCGGTCGATGACGAAGTCCACCGCCGTTCCCAAGGTCGCAGCCTGGCAGATGACGAACACCCAGCGGCGGCGCCGATTGAGCAACCACAACACGCTCAATGAGAACAACACGAACAGGGCCAGCGCAATCACGCCAGCGACGAACTCGCCGCGCTTGGAGTTGGTGATGTCCGGTGGGATAACCGGGTGGACGCTGCCGTGGATCAGGAACAGCACGGCGTACACGCCCAGGAACGGCAGCGGGGCAACACCCGCGGCGATCGCGCCCACCACCTGCGGCGGGGTGTCACCTATCTCCTGGTCCGCTGCGCTCATCGTGGACACTGCTCTCCTGTTCGGTGGGTCTGCTCAGCATGTCGTCCGCGACGGCTCTTGTCCGGGACTGCGTCGCTACGCTGTAAGGATGCCTCATCATGCCCTGGATGAACGCCGCGAGCTCTGTGCCACGCTCCGTACAGTCGGCCCAGGCGTGGCCACGCTCTGCGGTGACTGGACGACCTCGGAACTGACCGCGCACATGGTGTTGCGCGAACGCTCCGTCGTGGAACTGGCTGGGCGGTTGCCGTTCGCCAGGTTCCAACAACGCGCCGAGCGGGCGATCAGCGCGTTCGTCTCGCGGCACCCGTACCCCGAGCTGGTCGATCTGCTGGATGCGGGCCCGCCGGCATTCTCGCCCTGGGCGTTGCCGCCACTTCGCGAGGCGGTGAACTTGCTCGAGTATCTGATCCACCACGAGGACGTTCGCCGCGCTGCCGGCAAGGTTTCACCCCGTGCGTTGTCAGTTGCCAGGCAGCGGGCGGCCTGGCAGCGGCTGCGACTGGCGGCGCCGATGACAATGCGGGCGATTCCCCTCGGCGTCCGGCTGGTGTGGCCCTCGCACGGCGAGATCTGCACCAGACGCGTTCAACCAGTTACGGTGACCGGTGATCCGGTGGAGTTGGCCCTGGTCGCGTTCGGGCGGCAGCGAGTGGCGCAGGTGTCCTACGAGGGCTCGCCTGCGGATGTCGCCCTGGTAAGCGGCGCCCGCATCGCCATCTGAATCTCGGCGTGCCGTACTTCTCGGGTCGCAAGCTCCCCTCGG
>JBDTDN010000066.1:0-3840 GCA_039923055.1 Jatrophihabitantaceae bacterium | reverse complement strand
CGGTGGGGCCGTGGAAGCCGGACTTGATCTGGTACTGCGCGGCGAAGTCCATCACCTTCTTCAGCGGGCTGATCCCGCCGAAGTGGGTGGCCGCTGCACGGACATAGTCGATGAGCTGCTCGCGGATGAGCACCTGGAAGTCCCAGACGGTGTTGAACACCTCGCCGATCGCCAGCGGCGTAGTGGTGTGCTGGCGGACCAGCCGCAGTGCGTCCTGGTTCTCCGCCGGGGTGCAGTCCTCCAGCCAGAACAGGTCGTACGGCTCGAGCGCCTTACCAAGTTTTGCCGCTTGAATTGGCGTCATCCGATGGTGCCCGTCGTGCAGCAGCGGCAACTCGGGCCCGAACTCATTGCGAACTGCCTCAAATACCGACGGCAGATAACGCAGGTACGCACGGGTGTCCCAGTCCTCCTCGGTGGGCAACGCGCCACGGCCCGCGGGCTCGTAGTCGTAGCGTTCCCCGGAGGCCTGCAGCTGGCCCGCGACACCGTAGACGGCCTTGATGCCGGGTATCGCGGTCTGGACGCGGATCGCGGTGTATCCGAGTTCGCGATGATGTCGGATCGAGTCGAACACCTCGGGCAGGTCGCGGCCGGACGCATGTCCGTACGTGCGCAAACCGGTCCGTGAGGCCCCGCCGAGCAGTTGATAGACAGGCAGGTTCGCGACCTTGCCCAGGATGTCCCACAACGCCATGTCGACGGCCGCGATGGCGGCCATGGTGACCGGCCCGCGACGCCAGTACGCCCCGCGGTAGAGGAACTGCCAGGTGTCTTCGATGCGGTGCGGGTCGCGATCAATCAGCAGCGGCGCGACGTGCTCACGCAGGTAGGCGGCAACGGCGAGCTCGCGGCCGTTCAGGGTCCCATCGCCCAAGCCGGTCACACCATCGTCCGTGGTGATCTTGAGGGTGACGAAATTCCGGCTCGGACTGGTCACCACAACTTCGGCGGAGACGATCTTCACTGGCTACCTCTTCACCCTGCGTATCGGGCCGTGGCACGCTATGACACCACAGTGCAGTCGCTTGCCATGATCAGGCGGCAACCGCCACGATTTCAGAGTGTCTACCGCCAAAGCCTTAACCCTGCACCCGGATCGGCTGCTGCCCGCTGATCCTACGAGCCGGGCAATCGCGCGACGACTGTACGCGACGGTTCGCGAATTGCCGATCCTGTCACCGCACGGCCACGTCGATCCACGCCTGCTCCTGAACAACGAGCCGTTACCCGACCCGACCGCGCTGTTCATCACGCCGGACCACTACGTGACGCGGCTGCTGCACGCCAGCGGGATCGGACTGGACGAACTCGGTGTCGGCCAGAGAACGTTGAGCGAAACGGCCGCGCGGCGCGCCTGGCGCCTGCTCTGCGAGAACTGGGACGTGTTCCGCGGGACGCCAGTTCGCTACTGGTTCGAGGCCGAACTCGTCGACATCTTCGCGGTGAAGGTAGTGCCGTCCGCGCAGACCGCCGACACGATCTACGACCACCTCTGCGAGCGACTGGCCGAAGCCGCGTTTCGGCCACGCGCCCTGCTGGACCGTTTCCGGGTCGAGGTGCTCGCGACCACGGATGACCCGGCCGAGGAGCTGTCCGCCCATGCTGCCCTGGCCGCGGACGACAGCGTGACGACACGGATCCTGCCCACCTTCCGCCCGGACCGTTACCTCGAACCCATCGAAGCGGCGTGGGTCGAGAACGTCGATCGGCTCGGCGCGGCCGCGAACATCGACGTGACCGACTACGCCGGCTATCTGCGGGCATTGGCGGCTCGGCGCCGATACTTCCTCGCCCTCGGGGCAACTTCTGCCGATCACAGCCACGCCGATGTCCGCACCGAACCGCTGACGACCGCTGAGGCCACGCGCATCTATGACGCCGCGCGGCGGCGGACCGCCACCAACGATGAGCTGATCGCGTTCCGCAGGCACATGCTGTTCGAGATGGCCCGGATGTCGGTCGAGGACGGCCTGGTGATGACGCTGCACCCGGCGGTGCGCCGCAGTCATCATGCCCCGACCGCTGCGGCGTTCGGTACGGACACCGGCCAAGACATCCCCCTTGCGGTGGAGTTCACCGACGCGCTGCGCCCGCTGCTGGATCGCTTCGGCACCGCCGCAGGGTTTCACCTGGTCCTGTTCACGATTGACGAAACGGTGTTCTCCCGCGAGATCGCTCCGTTGGCGGGGTTCTACCCGACGGTGTTCGCCGGTGCGCCGTGGTGGTTCCTCGACGCACCCGACGCGATCGGCCGCTACCGAGCGGCCGTGACCGAGACGGCGGGCTTCAGCCGGACGTCCGGTTTCGTCGACGACACCCGGGCGCTGTGTTCCATCCCTGCTCGCCACGACATGTCGCGACGCCTGGACAGCGGCTACCTCGCCCGCCTGGTCGCCGAGCACCAACTCGACGAGGACGAAGCGCTGGAGACGATCACCGAGCTCGTCACCGTGAACCCGCGTCGCGCGTTCAAGCTATGACCGGCCTGTCCAGGAACGGCCGGGCAGCCGCTCCGATCCGGCACGTCCACCTCGGACTCGGCGCCTTCTTTCGCGCCCATCAGGCGTGGTACACCGACCGGTCGGTCGACGGCGAACAGTGGGGCATCGCCGCATTCTCCGGCCGCAGCGCTGAACTCGCGAGCGCCCTCACCGCCCAGGACGGGCTCTATACCCTGGTCGGCCGCGGCGCCGAACGTGATTCGTACACCATCGTAGGAAGCCTGAGCCGTGCTCATGCAGCCGCCGATACCGACGCGTGGCGCGACTATTTCACGGCCGAGCAAACCTCAATCGTCAGCCTCACCGTCACCGAAGCGGCCTACCTGCGCGATGCCTCCGGAGGCCTTGACCTCAGTCGCGCCGACGTCCGGCACGACATCGAGTCCCTTCGCGCCGGTAACGGCGAACATCCGGTCACCGTGCCCGGTCGACTGGTCGCCGGCCTGGCCGGCCGGCGCCGCAGCGATGCCGGTCCGCTGACCCTGCTGTCGTGCGACAACCTGCCGGACAACGGCGCCGTCGTGTTGCAAGTGGTATCGGAACTGGCGGCCCGCGTCGATCCCACGCTGTCCGAGTGGATCGATCAGATGATCACGAGCGTGAGTACCTTGGTCGACCGCATCACCCCGGCAACAACGCCAGCAGACCTCGACGCGGTCAGCCTGGCGACGGGCTACGCCGATGCGGTTCCGGTGGTGACCGAGCCGTACAGCGAATGGGTACTCAGCGGACGATTCAGTGCCGGCCGGCCGGCCTGGCAGAGTGCGGGCGCCGTCGTCACCGACGATCTTGTCCCGTTCGAGCAGCGCAAACTCTGGCTGCTCAACGGTGCGCACTCGCTGCTCGCCTATGCCGCACCGAGCCGCGGGCACCTCACGGTCGCCGAGGCGATCGCTGACGATACGGTGCGAGGTTGGCTCGAGCAGTGGTGGGACGACGCTCAGCGCCACCTGCCACTGCCGGGCGAGCAGGTCGGGGCGTACCGCGCAGCGCTCGGTAAACGGTTCGCCAATCGGCGGATCGGCCACCGACTCGCCCAGATCGCTGCCGACGGGTCACAGAAGTTGCCGGCCCGGATCCTGCCTGTACTCCGCTTGGAACGCGCTGCCAACCGTCTGCCGACCGGTGCAATCCGCGCCCTGGGTGGCTGGGTGAACCACCTGCGCGGCGAGGGAGTGCTGGTGACAGATCCGGCAACAGTCGCGCTCTGCGAGGCAGTGACCGGGATCGATGTGCGTGCCGCTGCAGTCCTTACCCTCCAATTTCTGGATCCGGCAATAGCGGACGACACCGACCTCGTCCAGGCCGTCGCCGCTGCAGCCCGGAAACTGTCCAG
>JBDTDN010000065.1:0-2935 GCA_039923055.1 Jatrophihabitantaceae bacterium | reverse complement strand
TCGGCATCTGGACGAGCTTCGTCTACGCCGTCCCGTTCGCGGTCTCCATCGCGGTCCGCCGCCCGCTGGTCGGACTGCTCTGGGAGTTCCTGGACCCGACGCCAGACCCGACGTCCGACTCAACGCCTGGCGGTGGGCACCCGCCGTGGTTCCGTCGCCGGGAACTGCTCCGCGCGTATAGCTACGCGACGGCGGCGGGGCTGGTCGTGTTCCTGGCTCGGGGCATCGTCCAGCTGACCCTGTACGGCCAGAACGCCACCGGCTGGCTCGCGTTCGCCCGCGTCGCGATGGGCTACCCGTTGTACATCGGCGCGGTCGGCCTCGGCTTTTTACTTGTGCGAAGGGCCCGTAAGCGCCTGGCGGTGCGTTCGCCGGTGAGCTCAGCCCAGGACATTGCGTCGGATGGCGGCCTCGGCCTCGGGCAGCGCGACGAACAATAGCTCGTCACCCGGCTCCAGGGGCTCCTCACCACTGGGCGTGATGACCCGTGCCCCGCGGACGATGGCCACCAGCGTGGCGTCCTTGGGCAGGTCCAGATCGCGGACGGCCCGGCCGGCACACGGCGCGCCTTCGGGCAGGGTCACCTCGAGCAGGTTGGCCTGACCCTCGCGCAGTCCGAACAGGCGCACCACGTCCCCGACCTCGACGGCCTCCTCGACCAGTGCGGCCAGGACCCGCGGCGTGGACACCGCGACATCGACGCCCCAGGCTTCGGTGAACAGCCATTCGTTCGCGGGATGGTTGATCCGGGCTACGACTCGGTGGACCGAGAACTCCGTCTTGGCCAGTAGTGAGATGACCAGGTTGACCTTGTCGTCACCCGTCGCGCCGATCACCACGTCGTAGTCCTGCAGGTCGGCGTCTTCGAGGTTGGCAACCTCGCAGGCGTCGCCGAGCAGCCACTCGGCGCCCTCGACGCGCTCCGGTTCGACCTTGCGGGGGTCCTTGTCGATCAGCAACACCTGGTGATCCTTGCCGAGCAGTTCGCGGGCTATGGAGCGTCCCACGGACCCCGCTCCCGCTATCGCGACCCTCACTGCTGGCCTGCCTGAGGCGGTTGATCGGCGAGTTCATGCAGCAGGTCGGCGTGTTCGTCCGTGGTCAGCGCGTGCAGGGTGTCGCCGGACTGGATGAGCGTGCCGGCCACGGGCAGCGTCCCGGTGCCGAAGCGGGTCACCAGCGCGACTCTGGCTGCCGTCGCCGTCTCGAAGTCGGTCAGCGACCGGCCGATCCATCCCTCATGCGGTGTGACGTGGACCATCGAGATCGCGCCGGATGGGTCTCGCCATGCTTCGGTGGTGGCCTCGCCCAGCACGCTCTTGAGCAAACGACTCGCCGTCCACGGCACGGTGGCGACGGTGGGGATGCCCAGTCGTTCGTAGACCTCGGCTCGCTTCGGGTCGTAGATACGGGCCACGACGCGTTGAACACCGAACGTTTCGCGCGCGACGCGGGCGGCGATGATGTTGGAGTTGTCGCCGCTGCTGACGGCCGCGAAGGCCTCGGCCCGTTCGATGCCCGCATCCAGCAGCGTGTCGCGATCAAAGCCCATACCGATGACCGATTGCCCGGCGAAGTGCTCACCGAGCCGCCGGAACGCGAGCGGGTCCTGGTCGACGACAGCGAGCGAATGGTCCAACTTGGCCAGGTTCAGGGCAAGTGCTGCGCCGACACGCCCGCAGCCCATGATGACGATGTGCACTGTGGGCACATCTCCTTTCTTCGCCGACCGTCGCGGCCGTCACTGGCACCGGGCGACCAGGGTTGACAGACCCTGGCGAGGCGACGCTACACAATCGCTTGGCGTGCCGCGCCGGTGCCGCGCGTTACGGCCGGCCGGCGCGACGTATTGTGACCGGTCGTGGCTGTCATGACGCGGGTGCTCAAGCGGCTGATCATCGGAAGTCCGGTCAGCACCGAGCGAGCCGGTCTCTCGCTGCTCCCCAAACGGCTGGCCCTGCCCATCTTCGCCAGCGACGCACTGTCCAGCGTCGCGTATGCCGTTCAAGAGATCCTGCTGGTACTGACGGTCGGCGGCACGGCATATCTGTACCTCACGCCTTGGGTCGCCCTGGGTGTCGTGGTGCTGATGGCCACGGTGGTTGCCTCCTACCGGCAACTCGTACGGGCCTATCCGACCGGTGGTGGTGATTACGAGGTGGCCACCAAGAACATCGGCCGGGCCGCCGGGGTCGTCGTGGCCAGTGCGCTGCTGGTCGACTACGTGATGACGGTCGCGGTCTCGGTCTCCTCCGGCGTCGACAACATCATCTCGGCGCTACCGTCGCTGCACCACCAACGGGTGACGATGGCGCTGGCGTTCGTCGTGGTGCTCGCGGCGGTGAACCTGCGCGGGCTGCGTGAGGCCGGCATGACCTTCGCCCTGCCCACCTACCTGTTCGCGTCCGGCGTGTTTCTGATGATCGGCACCGGGCTGTTCCGGGTGATCGCGGGCAACGCGCCGGTGTCCGAGAGCGCGCATTACGGGGTGGTCGTCCAGTCCGGTTACGGGTCAATGGGCTTTCTCGCGCTGATGTTCTTCACCATGCGGGCCTTCGCGTCCGGGTGTACGGCGCTCACCGGGGTCGAGGCGATTGCCAACGGCGTCCCGGCCTTCAGGCCGCCGAAGTCGAAGAACGCGCAGATCACTCTGCTGGCAATGGGGTTGATTGCCGTATCGATGTTCGTCGGCATCACCGCACTTGCCCTGATCTCCAAGGTGCACATCACCGACCCGACGACGAGCAGTTGCCTGCTCACCGGCGTCAAAGACTGCGCCGACACCCCGCAGCGGACCGTCGTCGCGCAGGTCGCGGCCGCAGTGTTCGGGGGCCACTCGTCCGTGCTGTTCTTCTACATTCAGGCGACGACGGCTCTGATCCTGGTGCTGGCCGCAAACACCGCATTCAACGGGTTCCCGCTGTTGGGCGCGATC
>JBDTDN010000064.1:0-8542 GCA_039923055.1 Jatrophihabitantaceae bacterium | reverse complement strand
ATCTGGGCGACGATGTCCACGGGCTCGACGGCGGTTTCAGTCACCGTCGCATGCTAGCCGGATGGTAGTGGGTGTCGGCCTAGGTCGGTGCTGTCGACTGCTTGGTCGGTGCTGTCGACGGCTTGTGTTCTGGCCGCGTGCGCGCGCAGGATGCGGGCAGAACACAAGACCCGAGCAGAACACCAACGTCGTACGGTCGCCACCTACCGAACGTAAGGAGCGGTCAGTCCGTGATTACGTCCCGCGTCGCCGTCGCCGTCGCCGTCGTCGGCGAGGGCCTGGTTGACGTCAGCCCAGCGGCAGGTGGCCGCCCCGAGACCGCCCGCCCGGGCGGCAGTCCGCTGAACGTCGCGGTCGGCCTGGCGCGCCTGCAACAGCCCGTCGCCCTGTTCGCCCGGTTCGCCCGCGATGAGCACGGGCGACTGCTGCGTGCACATGCCACCAGCAACGGCGTCGACCTGACACACGCCGTCGATGCGGCCGAACCCAGTACAACCGCCCGCGTGCATCTGGACACTGACGGGGCCGCACAGTACGACTTCGCAGTCGACGGCACGGCCGATTTCGCCTGGACGGATGAAGAGCTCGAGGCACTGCCAGCTGAGGCGAACATCGTCCACTTCGGCTCACTGGCTTCATGGCGATCCCCGGGCGCCGACGTGATCGACCGGCGAATTGCACAGCTACGCACGGCCGGCGCGGTGCTGATCAGCTTCGACCCGAACATCCGTCCCGGCCTTCAACTCGATCCGCTTGCCGCACGGAACGCCGTCGAACGGTCGATCGCGCATGCGCACCTCGTAAAGGCCAGCGAGGACGACGTCCGCTACCTGTACTCAGGCGACGAGGTCCAGACCGTGGCCCGTCGTTGGCTGTCAGGCGGTGTGGGTCTGGTCATCATCACGCGCGGGCCAGGCGGCTCATCCGCGTTCACGGACGGTGTTCGAGTCGACCGACCCAGCCCGCGCGTCGATGTCGTGGACACCGTCGGAGCCGGGGACGCGTTCACCGCCGGCCTGCTCGACGCGCTGCTGCGCCGTTCGCTGGGAACACCGGTCACGTTCACGGGGGCTCTGGCCGATCCCCGTCGTCTCGCCGCCGTACTGAACGATGCCGCGCTGGTCGCCGCCCTGACCTGTACCCGCGCCGGTGCCGACCCACCTACCGCGAAAGAGCTCTCCGAACTACGCAACAGTTCGGAAACATAAGCGAATTAGAGTCCGCTCGATTCGATCCCGCCGTGGTGGCCGGGAATCACGAGAGGGCCAGAATGCACGTCGATACCGGTGATACCGCCTGGCTGTTGCTGTGCACGGCGCTCGTACTGTTCATGACGCCGGGCCTGGCCTTCTTCTACGGCGGAATGGTCCGCGGCAAGCATGTGCTGTCAATGCTGGCACAGAACTTCGGTGTCATCGCCGTCGTCAGCATCGTCTGGGTCCTCGTCGGGTACTCACTGTCCTTCGGCGGGGACGACGGCGGCGGGCTGCTCGGCGACCTGCACTTCGCCGGGTTCGCCAACCCGAACGACGTGGTTCCTGGCTTGCACCTGACCGTCCCGCCAATCGCGTTCGCGGCGTTCCAAATGATGTTCGCCGTCGTCACGACTGCGTTGCTTACCGGCGCGGGCGCGGACCGGATGCGGTTCGGCGGTTTCCTGGCGTTCGCCTGCCTGTGGGTCTTGTGCGTGTACGCCCCTCTTGCGCATTGGGTGTTCTCGCCGACCGGCTGGCTGCACAAGCAGGGCCTGCTCGATTTCGCCGGCGGAACGGTCGTGGAGATCAACGCGGGCGCTTCGGCACTTGCGCTGGTGCTTGTGGTCGGCCGACGGCGGGGCTGGCCGAAGGAGCCGATGGCACCGCACTCGCTGCCGCTCACGCTTCTCGGCGCCGGCATCCTCTGGTTCGGCTGGTTTGGCTTCAACGCCGGATCGGCTTTGGCCGCAGGCGATCTGGCCGCGCAGTCGCTGGTCAGCACCCACCTGGCTGCATGCGGCGGGCTGCTCGGCTGGATAGTAGTGGAGTGGAAGGCAACCGGGCATGCGACAACGCTGGGCGCGGCGTCGGGGGCGATCTCCGGGCTGGTGGCAATCACGCCGGCGTGCGGTTTCGTCAACAGCCTCGGAGCGATCGTGATCGGCCTGCTCGCAGGAGCCGCCGGGCTGTACGCCGTCCGACTGAAGTTCCGGCACGGCTACGACGACGCCCTTGATGTCGTCGGGGTGCACGGCGTGTGTGGGGTCGTAGGCACATTGGCGATCGGAGTGTTCGCCACGCGCTCGGTGAATCCGGCAGGCCGCGGACTGATCGACGGTGGCGGGATCCACCAACTCGCGGTGCAGGCTCTGGGGGTTGTCGTCGCGGCGGCGTTCGCGTTCGTCATCACGTGGTTGCTCGCGATGCTGGTACAGAAGACGATCGGGCTGCGTGTCGCCGATCATGCCGAACTGCAGGGCCTGGACCGCGCCGTGCACGCCGAGTCGGCCTACGAGCACTTGCGTTGAGCTCAGCTCGGGGCGGTGCTGAGTAGCTCGTACTTCGGGTTCGCGAGGGCAGGAACGAGGTGATCGCGGCAGTGCCGGCCACCGCCTGCACCGCGACCGTCACGACGTAATCGATGAGCAGGGCCACCGTGCAACCCGCCCGATCAGCATCTTTTCGATGCCGCACATTCACCACTTCCTCACGACAGACCAGCCAGCGCCAGGTTGAGCCGGAGCACGTTCACGACCGGCTCGCCCATGAAGCCGAACGCACGACCCGTTTCGAACTTTCGCACCAACGCGTCGATCTGCGGGATCGGTAGGCCGCGAGTCTTGGCAACCAGGCGCGCCTGGATGTACGCGTTCGCCGGGCTGATGTCCGGATCCAGCCCGGACCCGGATGCGGTCACGGCGTCGGCCGGGACGGTCGGATGCTCCGGAGCATCGCCGCGTATGGGCACGACCTGGCCATGCGAGTAGTCGTGCCCGAACTGTGCGCATACGACCGGGACGCCTTGATAGCTGGCGAGGAACGGCACCGACGGGCAGGCCTGGTTCAGGCTGACGATCCGGGTGATCGAGCCGCCGTAACTCGGTCCGCTGTAGAAGACGGCAAGTACCGCACCCACCCCATCCGCGGTGCAGAACGGCCGTGATCCATCGATGTTATAACGCATTCCGTACGCCAGGCTGCGTCCGCACACCTGCGTCAGAAGGCTTTGCTCGCCCGCATCACCTTTGACCGCAGGATCCGGCAGGGTGTCCACGATCGACTCCGGTCCGAGGTTGCTCGCTCCCGAGCCGGTCGGGTCGTACCCCGAGGCGCTGGCTGCCGACGGCCGGCCCTGGAAGTACTGCGGCAACGGGAATCCATTGCTGTCAAGGAAGTTCTGTCCGATCAGCGCCGAGCCCACGACTGCACCATCACGGGCGACCAACGAACCATCGGCATTTGACCTCAGTCCAGGTAACTGCGCAACGCCGGTGATCAGCAGCGGGTACCCAACACCCAATAGCACCGTGAACGCCAGCAACATACGCAGGGCGGCGGTGTACTGCCGAAGGACGTTTCGGAACGAGTGCATGGTGATCACCGGATTCCGGGAATGAGACAGATGAGCAGGTCGACGGCCTTGATCCCGAGGAACGGCAGGATGATGCCGCCGAAGCCATAGATGCAAATATTGCGACGCAGCAGTTGGCTTGCGCTTGACGGGCGGTAGCGAACGCCCTTCAACGCAAGGGGAATCAGGGCAACGATGATGATCGCGTTGAAGATGACGGCAGACAGGATCGCCGACTGCGGCGAGTGCAACCGCATGATGTTGAGCCTGTCCAAACCGGGATAGACGGCCGCAAACATCGCCGGGATGATCGCGAAGTACTTGGCTACGTCGTTGGCGATCGAGAACGTCGTCAGCGCACCGCGCGTGATCAGCAGTTGCTTGCCAATCTCCACGATCTCGATCAGCTTCGTCGGGTCTGAGTCGAGGTCGACCATGTTGCCGGCCTCCTTGGCGGCCGATGTGCCGGTGTTCATCGCCACGCCGACGTCCGCTTGCGCGAGAGCCGGTGCGTCGTTCGTCCCGTCCCCGGTCATTGCGACGAGCTTGCCGCCCTCTTGCTCGCGCCGGATCAGCGCGAGCTTGTCTTCCGGGGTGGCTTCGGCGAGGAAGTCGTCGACGCCAGCCTCGTCGGCAATCGCCTTTGCAGTAAGGGGATTGTCTCCGGTGATCATCACCGTGCGGATACCCATGCGACGCAGTTCGGCGAACCGTTCGGTCATGCCGACCTTGACAACGTCCTTGAGATGGATGACGCCGAGCACCTGGGGCGCGCGCGGACCTACCCGTTCGGCGACCACCAGCGGGGTCCCGCCAGCAGAGCTGATTCGCTCGACGATCTCACTGGTCTGCAGCGGAACCTCGCCTGCGTTCTCCCGAACCCACGCCATAACCGAGCCGGATGCGCCCTTGCGCACCTCACGCGCCGGTTCGCTTGCGGCGCCCGGAATGTCGACTCCGCTCATCCTTGTCTGCGCAGTGAACGCCACGAACTTCGCGCCACCCAGGCTCTGCGTGGTGCGGTTCCGACGGCCGTACGCCGTTTGGGCGAGTTCGACAACCGAGCGGCCCTCCGGTGTTTCGTCGGCCAGCGAGGACAACTGGGCTGCGTCTGCCAACTCCTCGAGCAACACCTCGCCGACCGGTACGAACTCTGCTGCCTGGCGGTTGCCGAGCGTGATCGTGCCGGTCTTGTCCAGCAGCAAGGTACTGACGTCACCGGCCGCCTCTACCGCGCGCCCGCTCATCGCGATCACATTGCGCTGGACGAGCCGGTCCATCCCGGCGATGCCGATCGCCGACAGCAGCGCCCCGATCGTCGTCGGGATCAGACACACGAGCAACGAGACGAGGACGATACCGGTGATGCCGTTCGCGTCCAGGGCGGACGAGCCGGCGATACCTGGCTGGTTCACCTTCGAGAAGATCGCCAACGGCTGCAACGTGACGGTGGCGAGCAGGAAGATGATCGTCAGGGAGGCCAGCAGGATGTTCAGCGCGATCTCGTTCGGGGTTTTCTGCCGACTCGCACCCTCTACGAGCGCGATCATCCGGTCGATGAAACTCTCACCCGGCCGCTGCGTGATCTGCACGATAATGCGATCCGACAACACCTTCGTGCCACCCGTCACCGAGCAACGGTCGCCGCCGCTTGCGCGGATGACCGGTGCGCTCTCCCCGGTGATCGCGCTCTCGTCGACACTTGCGATGCCGTCGATGACGTCACCGTCACCGGGGATGACGTCACCCCCCTCACACACGACAAGATCCCCCTGTCGCAACTGTGCTGCCGACGCCGCCTCCTCAGCACCAGTGAGGTTCGCCGGATCCCGCAGTCGGCGGGCGATCGTGTCCGTCTTCGTCCGCCGCAGTGCATCGGCCTGCGCCTTGCCGCGACCTTCGGCGACGGCTTCGGCAAGGTTCGCAAAGACGACCGTCAGCCAGAGAAACACCACTATCAGCCAGGCGAATAGCGACGGCTTTCCGATTGCGAGCACCGTGGTGAACGCTGCGCCGGCCTCGACCAACAGCATCACGGGGTTCTTCCAGAGCGTCCGTGGGTTCAACTTCCCGAACGCTGCCGGAGTCGAGGCGAGCAGCAATTTCGGATCGAGTACGGCGCTCGTCATGAGTGCAGCCCTTCTGCCAGTGGGCCGAGCGCAAGCGCCGGGAAGTAGGTGAGCGCGACGACGATGATCGCGACGCCGCTGAGCATCCCCACGAACAGCAGGCGGTGCGTCGGCAGCGTCCCCTCCGAAGCCGGCACTGGTTGCTGCCTGGCCAGGGACCCGGCCAGGCCAAGGACGAAGACCATCGGCAAGAACCGCCCGAGCAGCATCGCCAGGCCGAGCGCGGTGTTCCACCACCCCGTGTTCACCGACAGGCCGGCGAACGCGCTGCCGTTGTTGTTGCCAGCCGATGTGAACGCGTATAGCGCTTCGGACAGGCCGTGCGCGCCGCGGTTCAGCATCGCCGCACGTTCACCCGGCAAGGCCATCGCGATCGCCGTCCCACCCAAGACGATCATCGGGGTCGTCAGCAAATACAGCGAGGCGAACTTCACCTGTCTACCGCCGAGCTTCTTGCCCAGGTACTCGGGCGTTCGACCCACCATCAGGCCCGCGACGAAGACGGTGATGACGGCCAGCACGAGCATCCCGTACAACCCCGAACCCGTTCCGCCGGGCGCGATCTCACCGAGCATCATGTTCAGCAACTGCAACCCGCCACCGAGGCTGGTGTAGGAATCGTGGAAGCTGTCCACCGCACCGGTAGACG
Organism: Jatrophihabitantaceae bacterium; assembly: GCA_039923055.1. Lineage (GTDB taxonomy): Bacteria > Actinomycetota > Actinomycetes > Mycobacteriales > Jatrophihabitantaceae > DASXYU01. The sequence goes on along the minus strand of JBDTDN010000064.1, from coordinate 2,218 downwards.
TCAACGTTGTGCTGGTCGCGAAGATCGAGGAGTCCGGCACACCGAACCTGGCTTCGGTGCCTTCGGTAGCGGCGCCGACCGCAGTCGGAACCGTGCCGTGGTGCATCTCCTGGACGGTGATCATCAGCACGGCGCTGATGATTGCCACCAAGACCATGACGGCGACGATCGCGCGCCCCTGCCGCCGATCGCCGACCATCGTGCCGAACGTGTGGGGCAGCGAGAACGGGATCACCAGTTCCAGGAAGATCGCGATCCAGTTCGTCCATGCCGTCGGGTTCTCGAACGGGTGTGCGGAGTTGGCGTTGAAGAAGCCTCCACCGTTGGTGCCCAGTTGCTTGATCGCCTCCTGGCTGGCGACCGGGCCACCCGGTAGCGTCTGTGTCCCGCCGGCGAGCGTGTGGATCGTCGAGTAGTCATGGAAGTTCTGAATCATGCCTGCGCCGACGAAGACGATCGCAAAGACGACCGACAGCGGCAGCAGGATGCGGAAGCAGATCCGGGTCAGATCGACCCAGAAGTTGCCCAAGGTGTCCGTGCGATTGCGCGCGAAGCCTCGCACCAGGGCGATCGCCACCGCGATGCCTGCGGCCGCGGACACGAAGTTCTGTACCGCCAAACCGGCCATCTGCACGACGTAACCAAGAGCACTTTCCCCCGAGTACGACTGCCAATTCGTATTCGTGACAAAGCTGACCGCGGTGTTCCACGCCTGCGCCGATCCCATTGTCGGCACCGAATACGGGTGTCCGAAGTGCTGCTGCACGCGAAGGAACACGTAGAGGACCAGCACCGAGACGGCGCCGAAGCTCAGCACAGCCCGCAGGTAACCGCTCCAGGTCTGGTCGGCCTCGGGGTCGATACCGCCAGCCCGGTAGAGGCTCCGCTCAACGCCGCTGTGCCGGTCGCCACTGAGTGTCCGGGCAACGTAATCGCCGACGGGACGATGCACCAGCGTGAGCGCAGCGATCAACGAGCCGAGGAACAGGTACCCGGCAAGCGTGTCCGACATCAGAACCGCTCCGGGAAGATCAGCGCGATCACCAGGAACACGGTGAACAGCCCGGCGAGCACGAGCCCGACCAAGTTGTCCGCGCTCATTTGTCGCCGCTTTCTCGCTGGAGGTAGGCGTGCGTGCGGTGCGATCCCCCGGTGCTCACAGTCGCTCTGCTCCCTTCGCGATCAGGGCCAGCAACGCGAACAGCGCCAGGGTCAGCAGGACGAACACCAGATCGGTCACGTCCAGCAGTGAACGCCGAGAATCAGGCTCGGCGATCGACATTCACGCACTCCTCACGCCGTCCTAGCGGCACCCAGACGCGCTGATGCAGCAGACTGGAAACGGGCAGATCGACCGACGGAGGGGACGATGGGGACGCGCGGCACGCTACGCATCTACCTCGGTGCTGCGCCCGGCGTCGGCAAGACGTACGCCATGTTGGATGAGGGTCAGCGGCGCGCGGCGCGCGGCACCGACGTGGTGATCGGCTTCGTCGAGACGCACGGCCGTCGGCGCACGGCCGAGCAGATCGGCACGCTGCCGACGATCGCCCGCAAGACCGTGACTTACCGCGGTTCACGCTTGCAAGAGATGGACCTCGCCGCGATCCTGGCCCGGCGCCCTGAGCAGGTTCTCGTCGACGAACTCGCGCACACGAACGTCCCCGGTTCCGGGCCGAACGACAAGCGCTGGCGGGACGTCGTTGTTCTTCTCGACGCAGGGATCGACGTCGTCAGCACCATGAATGTGCAGCACCTGGAGTCGCTGAACGACGTGGTGCAGGAGATCACCGGCGTGCCGCAGCAGGAGACCGTCCCCGACTCGGTGGTCCGGGCGGCCGACCAGGTCGAACTCGTCGACATGGCACCGGAGGCGCTGCGACGGCGGATGGCGCACGGCAACGTCTATCCGCCGGAGAAGGTGGACGCAGCGCTGGGCAACTACTTCCGCCCAGGCAACCTCACCGCACTGCGCGAACTGGCGCTGCTCTGGCTGGCCGACCAGGTCGAGGAGGGGATGCAGCGGTACCGCGAACAGCACGGCATCACCGGCCCCTGGGAGACCCGCGAGCGCGTCGTTGTCGGCCTCACCGGCGGCCCCGAGGGAGACGCGCTGATCCGGCGGGCAGCCCGGATCGCGGCGCGCGCGGCCGGCGGCGACCTGGTGGCCGTCCACGTTTCGCGCTCGGACGGTCTCGCCGAGTCGGGCATCACCGGC
>JBDTDN010000063.1:0-9932 GCA_039923055.1 Jatrophihabitantaceae bacterium | reverse complement strand
GGTCGGTCGGTGGACGGCCGAGGAGGGTCGCCACGGTATCGCGCTGCGCGACTACCTGGTGGTCACGCGCGGCGTCGACCCGGTCGACCTCGAGCGACTGCGGATGCTGCACGTGACCGCTGGTTATGACTCCGGCGACAAGACCGCGCTGCAGGCCGTCGCCTACGTGTCCTTCCAGGAACTGGCTACGCGCGTCTCGCACCGCAACACCGGAGCCGCCACCGGTTGCCCGCTCGCCGAGCAACTGCTGCAGCGCATCGCGACCGATGAGAACCTGCACATGGTCTTCTACCGGAACCTGGTTGCCGCAGCGCTGGACCGCGAGCCGGATGCGACCATGTGCGCGATTCGCGACGAGGTGGTCGGTTTTCAGATGCCCGGCGCGGGCATGCCGGACTTCATGCGCAACTCGGTGATAATCGCGAAGGCCGGCATCTACGACCTGCGGTTGCACCACGACGACGTCATCGTGCCGATCCTGCGGTTCTGGAAGATCTTCAGCCGTGAGGACTTCGGCCCGGCCGGTGAGCACGCCCGCGAAGAACTCTCCGCGTTCTTGGCTGCGCTGGACGCGCAGGCCAGCAGGTTCGTCGAGCAGCGGGACAGATCCCGGGCCCGCGCCGCCGCTCGCGCCTGACGTCGATCAGTTCTCGTCAGCTGTGGAACGGGCCACTGCCCGCTTGCGCGGCAACTACTTGCGCCAGGCGTTCTTGCGGCGCTGGATGTCCCACACGAGAATGACGAACAGTGCGGCGGCAAACAGGATCAGCCAGAACGTCCCGGAGTGGTTGTAGTGCGTTGCGGTGATCATCACGACCAGGATCAGCAGGCAGACCCAGCCGCCGACGCGTGATGCGCGACCCCACTCGCCGTGCCAGCCCCAGTCGGTCGGGTGCTCGTCCGGGTGGTCGGCCTTGTAGTCCTCGGGCAGGCTGAGGTCGGGCTTCTCGCTATGTGAATTCAGGGCCACGACGACGCGCTCCTGTCAGGTGATCCGAGGGAAGGACGTCTCCATTCTGGCATTAGGGTCGAGGTATGCGAATCACCGGCCTGGGGCACGCCAGTGTGCTGATCGAGACGGCGCACGGCAGCATCCTGACCGACCCGTGGGTGAATCCGGCCTACTTCGCATCCTGGTTCCCGTTCCCCGACAATTCGCAGCTGGACTGGGACGCGATCGGGCAGGCCGACTACCTGTTCGTGAGTCACCTGCACCGCGACCACTTCGACCCGGAGCACCTGCGAAAGCACATCAGCAAGTCCACGACTGTGCTGTTGCCGGACTATCCGACCACCCAGCTCGAGGACGAGTTGCGCGAGATCGGATTCACGAGTTTCATCAGGCCGGAGAACGGCGAACCGATCGACGTCGACGGCTTGCAGATCATGATCCAGTCGCTCACTTCGCCGACCGACGGCCCGATCGGAGATTCCTCGCTCTGGGTGTACGACGGTCGGCATCGTGTGCTGAACCAGAACGATGCGCGGCCGTCCGACTTGGACGCGTTCACCGAGTTGGGTCCGATCGACGCCTACCTCGTGCAGTTCTCCGGCGCGATCTGGTTCCCGATGGTGTACGAGCTTCCGGCGCGAGCCAAGCAAGCGTTGGGGTTGGCAAAGCGGGATCGGCAGTTCGACCGGACGCTGCGCTACATCAATGAGGCACGCGCTCGATTCGTCTTTCCCTCCGCCGGTCCACCGTGCTTCCTGGACGAACAGCTGTGGGGTTTCAACGATATTTTCGGCGACGAGTCGAACATTTTTCCCGACCAGCGGGTCTACCTGGACTTCCTGCAGACCAAGGGCCACGGGGAGGGACGGCTGCTGCTGCCCGGCTCGGTCGCCTCGTTGGGCGTCGCCGGCTGCCCGGTCGAGCATCCGATGTCCGACGTCGAGGTGGACAAGTTGTTCGGCGACAAGGCGTCCTACCTGCGGGAGATGCAGGCGCGTCGGATGCCTGAGATTGAGGCTGCGAAGGCGACGTGGGCGCACCCGGAGATCGACATCCTGGCCGACCTCACAGAGTGGTTCACGCCGTTGCTACAGGAGGCCGACCACATGGCGGCCGGGATCGACGGGGGGATCCGGTTCACCGCCGAGGACGCCGACCGGGGTGACGTCGAGATCCTGCTGGACTTCGTGGCGCGCGAGGTGCGGACGTACGCGGGGGAGAAGGTGCGGTATCGCTTCCGGACCCGCCGCACGTACCTGGAGCAACTGATCCACGAGCACGAGATCGACTGGGTCAACTCGCTTTTCCTGTCCTGCCGGTTCTCCGCGCATCGGATCGGCCCGTACAACGAGTTCATTTACACGTTCTTCAAGTGTCTGTCCGAGGAGCGCCTGAACTACGCCGAGGGCTGGTACGCCGAGCAGAACGTGACCGAAGCCGCGGAGACGACGGTCCTGGACGGGTGGGAAGTCCAGCGCCGCTGCCCGCATCTGAAGGCAGACCTGTCCCGCTTCGGCCACATCCAGGACGGTGTCCTGACCTGCCAGATGCATGGTTGGAAGTGGCGGCTGGCCGATGGCAAATGCCTGACCAGCGTCGGCCACGACCTACGCTGCGCGCCCGTTGAAACCGAGTAGGGCCGGAGGGACTCGAACCCTCACTGACACGACCCTAAATCGTGCGCCTCTGCCAATTGGGCTACGGCCCCTCGAGGCACACAATACGTGGGTGTCATCGAATGGCAGTTCGGGCACAAGAAGTGAAGGTTCACGTCGCGGTTGTCCGGCCAGTCGCCATTGATGTGATCGACGTGGAGTGTCGGCGGAACATCGGTTGGATCGAGTCCACAATGCGTGCAGACGTAAGGTCGCCCGATCTCGAGGAGCGATCTTCTTAGCGCGGGTGATTTTTCGCGCAACGCCCCTGATGGACGAACGACAAGAGCGTTACCTGCCTGACGTAGGCCGCGGTAGCGCAAAACCCCGGCGAAGCTGGTCGAAGCCGCGACAGCGACTCATAGCTCGCCAGCGGCGTGACGCCTGTTCGAAGCCATGATCTGAAGATAGAACGCGACACCGACAACCTTGTCGCGTCCTGGGCGACTCAGTCCAAGCCGAGGTCGCGGCGCAACTTGGCAACGTGGCCGGTCGCACGCACGTTGTACTGGGCCAATTCGATCTTGCCGTGCTCGTCGACGACGAAGGTGGAGCGGATCACGCCGGTGACCTTCTTGCCGTACATCGTCTTATCACCGAATGCGCCGTAAGCCTGCAACGTCGAGCGATCCGGGTCCGACAGAAGCGGGAAGGTCAGCGCATCGCGCTCGCGGAACTTGGCCAGTTTGGCCGGCTTGTCCGGCGAGATCCCGACGACGGCGAAGCCCGCCACGATCAGCGAGTCCAGGCTGTCGCGGAAGTCGCAGGCTTGCTTGGTGCAGCCGGGCGTCATCGCGGCGGGGTAGAAATAGATAACAAGTTTGCGGCCATGGAAATCGTGCAACGAGACCGAAGCCTCGTCGGCATCGAGCAGGGTGAATGCGGGCGCCGCATCGCCGAAGGACAGTCGAGTCATACGCGCCACCGTACCGACCGGGCGGATCAGACACCCCACGCACTAGGCTCGCTGCATCGGCCCTGACCACGGGCCCGGACGGAGGGAGCGCAGCGTGGCGGGCGAGCGAAGTGCGGACGACATCCAGCGCGAGATCGAGCAGGCCCGTGCCTCCCTGGCCACTGCCGTCGACGAACTGGCCTACCGGACCAACCCGAAGCGAGTCGTCGAGAAGACCAAGGCGACGTTGAAGCAGAAGGCGCAGACGACCGAGGGTAAGGCAGTGCTGGGCGGCCTCGGTGTGCTGTTCGCGATCATCGTGATCCGCAAGATCGCCAAGCGCTGACCTGCGAGTGAGCACTGCCGTTCTGCTGATTTCCTGCCCGGATCGGCCGGGGCTGGTGCACGCGGTAGCCGAGTTTGTCCTGACAGCAGAGGGCAACGTGGTCCACGCAGAGCAGCACATCGACCACGAGGCAGGCATCTTCTTCCAACGCGTCGAGTTCGAACTGGACGGTGCGCGTCTGGCGAGGGCGGACATCGCCGCCGAATTCGCCCCGATCGCCGCACGCTTCGACATGGACGTCCAGGTGTGCTTCTCCGCGGACCGGCCGCGGGTCGCGATTCTGGCCTCCAAGCAGCCGCACTGCCTAGTCGACCTGCTCGGTCGCTGGCGGGCGGGGGAGTTGCCGGCAGAAATCGTTGCCGTCATCAGCAACCACCCCGACCATGCCCGACTGGCAGAGTTCAGCGGGCTGCCGTTCCACCACCTGCCGGTCGAGCCGGGGAACCGGGCTGCGCAGGAGGCCGCGGTGCTCGACGTCCTCGCCTGCTACGACGTCGAACTGGTCGTACTCGCCCGGTACATGCAGGTACTCAGTCCGCAGATACTTGAGGCCTATCCCGTACAGATCATCAACATCCACCACTCGTTCCTGCCCGCGTTCGTCGGCGCCCGGCCATACCACCAGGCACAGCAGCGCGGGGTCAAACTGATCGGGGCGACGGCTCACTACGCCACCGCGGACCTGGATGAAGGCCCGATCATCGCGCAGGATGTCACGGCAGTCACGCACCGCGATTCGGTCGCCGATCTGGTCCAGAAAGGCCGGGATTTGGAGACGACTGTGCTCGCCCGGGCGGTTCGCGCGCACGTCGAGCACCGCACCCTGGTCTTCGGGAACAAGACCATCGTGTTCGGCTGAGCGTTCGGCTGATTGCCGGCCGCAGTGATTCGCCTGTCACAACGGGCCGGGCCAGTGGATGGTCCTACCAGGGATTGCCGTTACGCTCGCCCCGACCGTCATCGCAGACCGCGAGGAGCATCGTGGCTTTCCGTCTGACCCCTCGTGACAATGCGTTCTACGAGATGTTCACCGAATCGGGGCGCAACGTCGCCGAATCGGCCGAAGTCCTGGCCGGCCTGCTCGACCCGAACGCCAACCGTGCTGCTATCGCCAAGGAGTTGCGGGCGCGCGAGCACGCCGGTGACTCGGTGACGCATCGGATCATGCGCCAACTGAACACCAGCTTCGTCACGCCGTTCGACCGTGAGGACATCTACCGGCTCGCGTCGGCGCTGGACGACGTGGTGGATGCGATGGAGGCCGCTGCCGATTTCGTCGTCCTCGCCGACGTCGGGAAACTTCCGGCGCTGATGGCCGACCAGATCACGCTGCTGGTCAAGTCGGCGCACGAGACGGCCAACGCCATGTCCCGGTTGAAGACGCTCAGCGATCTGGAGCCGTACTGGATCGAGGTGAACCGGCTGGAGAACGAAGCGGACCGGATCTACCGCAAACTGCTGTCCAAGCTGTTCAGCGGCGACTACGACGCGCTGACGATGGTGAAGCTGCGTGAGGTTGCCGATGGGCTTGAGGATGCCGCTGACGCGCTGGAGCATGTGGCGCACGCGGTGGAGACCATCGCAGTCAAGGAGTCCTGACCGGTGGACTCAACCGCCCTCGTGGTGGTGATCGTCGTCGTCGCCCTCGGATTCGACTACACGAACGGTTTCCACGATTCGGCGAATGCGATCGCGACCAGCATCTCGACCAAGGCTCTGACGCCGCGCGTCGCACTGGCCATGGCCGCGGTGATGAACGTGGTCGGCGCGCTCATCTCGACGAAGGTGGCCGAAACGGTCGGCAAGGGCATTATCGACACGCCTACATCCGGGACGTCCGGGCTGGTGGTCGTGCTGGCAGCGCTCGGCGGGGCCATCGTCTGGAACCTCGGCACCTGGTTCTTCGGTCTGCCGTCCTCGTCCTCGCACGCACTCATCGGCGGGCTGGTCGGTGCGGCCCTGGTCTCCCATGAGAGCGTGAAATGGACCGGTGTAGTCGATAAGGTCGTCATCCCGATGGTGGTATCGCCGCTGATCGGGTTCGCGCTGAGTTACGTCTTCATGCTCATGCTGATGTGGGTCTTCCGGAACGTCAACGCCGTGCGGGCAAACCGTGGCTTCCGGTGGGCGCAAATCGTCTCCGCAGCGACGATGTCCTTCGGGCACGGTACGCAGGACGCGCAGAAGACGATGGGCGTCATCACGCTGACGCTGGTCGTGTCCGGCCATCTCGGCGCCAGTGATGGCGTGCCGCTCTGGGTGATTCTGGCTTCGGCGGCCGCGATCTCCCTCGGCACCTACTCCGGCGGCTGGCGGATCATGCGCACGCTCGGCAGGCGAATCTTCTCCCTGACGCCGGCCAGCGGCTTCGCGGCCCAGGCGGTCGCCAGTGGCGTGATGCTCGGGACGTCCGCATTCGGACTTCCGGTGTCGACGACCCATGTCATCACCTCGTCGGTGATGGGCGTCGGCGCGACCAGACGCTTCTCGGCGGTGCGCTGGGGCGTGGCAGGAAACATTGTGTTCGCGTGGGTGCTGACCATGCCGGCCGCGGGCATCGTGGCCGCCGTCGTCTTCGAACTGATCCATCCGTTCATCAAGTAGCACTCGGTTCTCCGGCGCGACAAGACGGCGTAGCCTGCATAGGCAAGCCTAACCTAACCATCGCTGCCTGAGGAATGCTCTGATGCTGCCCACCTTCGTCATCGGCCTTCGTGTGAGCATCGCCGGATCTGGATCTGCGGCGGTCCCAGCGATTCCATGTCCGGCGAACTCGCGGGTGGCCGTGCCTGTGCCCGCACCGATCTCCAGGGCGATGCGGACCGGACGACCCGCGCACGTCAGTACCTCGTCGACGAGTTCGTCGGGGTAACCAGGTCGGAACTGTTCGCACGCCGATGCCACCGACCCGACGCTCCGCGCGCGTCCAGCCATGAATAGAGAGTGACATCGCACCTGCCTGCGGCCGCCGACACACGTCGCGGGCTGGGACCGAAGACGGCAGACTGCAACCATGAGCGCACCCTTCTCCTCCTACGCCAGCGAGATCTACCTGACCGGGATGAGCGGATCGACACCTGCGTTCACCACCGATCCGACGGCGTTGGAGGCGGCGGCGGGCGAGAAGCTCGAGCCAGGCCCGTTCTGGTACGTCGCGGGGTCGGCTGGCTCCGGGGCGACGAACCGCGCGAACCGCGAGGCGTTCGACCGGTGGCGCATCGTGCCGCGGATGCTCACCGATGCCACCGAGCGGGACCTGACGACGACCGTGCTGGGCGCGACGCTCCGCGCCCCGGTGATCACCGCCCCGGTCGGCGTGCAGTCGATCGTGCATCCGGAGGCAGAACTGGCGGCCGCGAGGGTGGCCGCCGAACTGGGCCTGGCGATGACGCTGTCCACCGTCTCCTCGTTCACGCTGGAGCAGGTCGCCGAGGCGAACGGCGATGGCCTGCGTTGGTTCCAGCTCTACTGGCCCAACGACGAACAGGTCTGCCTCAGCATGCTCGCGCGGGCAAAGGCCGCCGGCTTCACCGCGCTGTTCGTCACGCTGGACACTTGGATGCTCGGCTGGCGCCCGCACGATCTGGACAACGCCTACCTGCCGTTCCTGACTGGCGAGGGGCTGGCGAACTACTTCACCGACGCGGCCTTCCTCGCCCCGCTGGACAAATCACCGTCCGACGACCTGCCCGCGGCGCTGATGCGGTGGCTGCCGATGTTCACCGGCACCGACCACACCTGGGACAACGTTGCCTTCCTGCGCGAGCACTGGGACGGCCCGATCGTGCTCAAGGGCATCCAGCACATCGACGATGCCCGCCGGGCCGTCGATACCGGCGTCGACGGGATCGTCGTATCCAACCACGGCGGCCGACAGGTGGACGGCGCGATCGCCTCCCTGGACGCGCTGCCGGTGATAGCCGAGGCCGTCGGCGATCAGGTCGAGATCCTGTTCGACTCCGGCATCCGGACCGGTGCGGACGTGATCAAGGCGATCGCCCTTGGCGCCAAGGCCGTTCTGGTCGGCCGGCCCTGGGTGTACGGGCTCGCGCTCGGTGGGACGGACGGTGTCCGGCACGTGCTGCGCAGCCTGCTCGCCGATCTGGACCTCACGCTCGGCTTGTCCGGCCACCGCGCCCCGTCCGAACTGAGTCCGGCATCGCTACAACGCAGCTGACACCCGCAGTCGGTTGGTACGCGGCCGTTTCGGCGACGCTCGCGCCGGTTGTGTTGATCGGCGGCTGGACGTTCGGCGCGCAGCGGCAAGTGCATGGGTATGACGCGGTCCGGGACACGATCAGCGCGCTCGCAGCAGTCGGTGCGCAGGATCGCTGGATCATGACAGTTGCCTTGGCGCTGCTCGGCGTCTGCCACTTGGTCACCGCAATCGGCCTGCATGCCGCGCGAACGACCGGTCGGATACTCCTCGGGTTGGGCGGTCTGGCCACCGTGGCGGTGTCGCTGGCACCACAGCCAGCGCACGGGTCCTCATCGGTCCATGTGTCGGCCGCAGCCGTCGGCTTTCTGGCGTTGACGCTCTGGCCCGTGATGGCGTGGGGGAGTTCAGCCCGATCACCTTCGCGGCGCAACGGCCTGCTCGCCTCGGCGCTGCTGCTTGCGTTGTTGGTGTGGCTGGCCGCCGAACTCGGCGGCGGCGCGCAGTTGGGCTTGGCCGAGCGTGTGCTGGCCGGTGCGCAGGCGCTCTATCCGCTGCTGGTCGTGATCAGCCTCGGCCGCTGGTGCATGAGCACCGCACGCGCGGGACAATGACGAGGTGACTGATCAGCGGCGAGTGACGGTGCTCGGTTCGACAGGGTCGATCGGGACGCAGGCGATCGATGTCGCGCTGCACGCGCCCGACCGGTTCGCGGTCCGCACGATCGCGGCTGGTGGCGGCGATGTGGCGCTGCTCGCCAAGCAGGCGGCGCAACTGCGCGTCGAGGTCGTCGGTATCGCCCGCGAGGACGCGGTGGACGAACTGCGGGACCGGTTGGCCGACGACTGGCCCGCCGACGCGCCGAGGCCACGGATCGTCGCCGGGCCGACTGCAACGGTCGAACTCGCCGCGCTGGACGCCGACGTGGTGCTGAACGCCGTCGCCGGGGCCCAGGGGCTTCGGGCCACCCTCGCCGCACTCGATGCCGGGCGCTTCCTCGCTCTGGCGAACAAGGAGTCACTCGTTGCGGGCGGGTCGCTCGTCTCCGGGCGGGCCGCGCCGGGCCAGATCGTCCCCGTCGATTCCGAGCACTCGGCGCTCGCGCAGTGCCTGCGGTCCGGTACGCCGGCCGAGGTCCGCCGCCTCATCCTGACCGCCAGCGGCGGGCCATTCCGAGGCCGTACTCGTGAGCAGATGGCCAACGTCACGCCGCGGCAGGCGCTTGCTCACCCAACCTGGGACATGGGCAAGCTGATCACGACGAACTCGGCGACCCTGGTCAACAAGGGACTGGAGATCATCGAGGCACACCTGCTGTTCGACGTGCCGTACGAGCGGATCGGTGTGGTCGTACACCCGCAGTCGATCGTCCACTCCATGGTCGAGTTCAGCGACGGCTCCACCCTCGCCCAGGCGTCCCCGCCGGACATGCGTCTGACGATCGCGCTGGCGATGGGCTGGCCGGACCGCGTGCCCGACGCAGCGCAGCCGATTGACTGGACGGTCAGCCAGAACTGGGTCTTTGAGCCATTGGACGGCGACGCGTTTCCTGCCGTGGCGCTGGCGTGCCTGGCGGGGGCGGCCGGCGGCTGTGCACCGGCCGTGTTCAACGCGGCGAACGAGGAACTGGTCGGCGCCTTCCACGACGGCGAGGTCGGTTTCCTGCAGATCGTGGACACTGTTGCCGAGGTAGTCGAACAGTGGCTGAGTACGCAGCACACAGCCGTCGGTGAGCCAGGTACCGTCGAGGTCGTCGAACAGGCGCAGGTCTGGGCGCGCGAGCGTGCCCGCGCGCTTGCGGGCGCACACACTTAACCAAGGGCGAGAGGACGGACCTAGATGCTCTACGCAGTCGGCGTCATCGTCTTCGCAGTGGGCCTGCTGCTGTCCATCGCCCTGCATGAGGTCGGGCACATGATCCCGGCCAA
>JBDTDN010000062.1:0-10790 GCA_039923055.1 Jatrophihabitantaceae bacterium | reverse complement strand
GGGTTCCGGCGGCGCGAGCCACACAGTGTGCGCTCACGGTCGCGCCGAAAATTGCGCCGAGATCTCCGCCGTCAGCGGCGATTCCGGACACCGTGCCGTTCAGGATGCCCATCGCGGCCAGATCGATGACGGCCTGGGTGTTGGCACCCGGATCGACTGTCACCGCAGCCACGGTCGCGTTGGTGTAGCCGCCCGCGGACACCGACACGCTCCAGGTTCCTGGCGTCATCTCGAAGGTGACGACGCTGTCCTGGAAGAAGTACTGCCCGGACTGGTTGGTCTGCACCTGCAAAGGGGTGGCCGGGCAGGCTTGCAGCGCCGGGTACTTCGGTGTGACGCAGGTGGCGGTCACGGTCGCGCTGTTCAGCGATTGGCTCGCGCCGGTCTGCGGGTCGGTGCCGGTGACCGGGCCGGTCAGTGAGCCGAGCGCGACGAGGATGAAACGATTGGGCTGGCCGACGGTGCCGGCCGGGTCGTTGGTCGCGGTGAACGTGCAGTTCGAGTTCGTTGACGTCGGTAGCGGGCAGTTCACGGTCACCGTGGCGGGCAGGTAACCGGCCAGGGTTGCGGTCAAGTGATAGGTACCTGGCCACGCCTGGCTGCCCGAGCCGATGTTGGTGTCGGTCCAGATCAGGCTTCCAGTGTTGGTCGCCGAAACCGTCACCGCGCCGGCACCTGCGGGCAGGGCACCGGTGAGCTGGATGCTTGCGCGCGCAAGGTTGGCGACCGGGCCGCCGGTCTGCAGGGTCTGCAGGGTCAGGTTCGCGGTACTTGCCGGCTTCGGGGTCACGAAGAACTGGTTCGTCGCAGTCGTTGAGGTGATGTCGGTACTCAGGTTCACCTGGCTCGTACGCTCGGCCGTGCCATCGGTCGACTGCACGTCCACGGTCGCGCTGGCACCCACCAACGGCAGGGTGATCAGCGTGCCGTCGGCCGCGCTCAGGGCGCCGCACCAACTCGGCGTCGTGATGGTGTCACCATCGGCGTAGACGATCCCGAAGCAACCGTTGGTGTTGGTCTTGACTGATATCGGTCCAGTGGTGCTGGGGGTGGTGTCCGAGTAGCCGGTGATGCCGGTGATGTTCACCGTCGCGCCGGCCACCGCTTGTGGACCGGCGGCGAACGTGGTGAGGACCTGTCCGATTACGGCGCCGAGTCCCTGGGTGAGGGTGATGCCCGCGGAGGTGTCGTTGTCGTCGCCAACGCTGAGGTTCGCGACGGCACCCTTCAACGGTTTATGACTGGGCGAGTCGGCGGCGTCAATAGTCGCGACACAGGTGACCGAGGTGCTGGCGTCGATCCCGGATACCACGAGCCGGCCGGAGGAGTCCGTGCTGTCCGGCGAGGTCGAGGCGGGGGAGGCTGGGGTGCAGGACACGTCGGCCAGGTGAACGTTGGTGAGGTCGTTGGTGACGGTCCCGCTGGTGGGGTCGTACCGCTTGAAGCTCAAGATGATGCGGCCCTTGCGCGCGACGTGCGGGGAATAGTCGAGCGTCTGCCCGTGACTGACCGCCTCGGTCGCCACCGGCGTGGTGGACTCGTAGGTCGGGTTCGTGATGACCAGGTAGACCTTGTAGCTGCCGTCGCACAAGCCGCCGACGCTGTAGGTGTTGTCGCTGGCGATCACCGACAGGTTCGGCGTCGCGTTACCCAGGCTGGTGCAGTTGGTCTGATCCGGCAGTGCGGCACCGCTCGGGCAGGTCGTCGGTGGCTGGGTTATCTTTCCGGTCGGATCGGAGAAGCCGGCTGGGATCGCCCAGACGCAGTTCGTGTACGAGGTCCCGGCGCCGTCCTTGGTCAGGTCTCCGAGCGCGTTGATGGTCCCGGCAATCGTGTTCGCCGGGTACAGGTTGAGCTGGGGTGCGGTCGCGACGCCGTTGGCCGGAACCCGAACGCTGACCGAGCCGGGCAGGTACCCGTTCGCGCCGATGGTGAGGTGGTAGAGACCCGGCGCCAGGCCATTTTCGGCCGACACGGTGTAGGGCGTCGGCCCGCCGTTGGCAGGCGCTTCATGCGAGATCGGGGTAAACGGGTCGCCGTCCTTCAACCTGGTGGAGACCGGGTTCATGGAACTGTCGGTCAGCGTGAAGGTGACCTGACAATCCGGCCCGCCGGGCGTGGGCGTAGGTGCCGGGGTCACGGTGGAGCCGGAGGTCGGGCAGCCCAGGGTGCCACCTGAGCTGACCGCGCTACCGACGTAGCCGGTGATTGTCGAGGTGTTGATTGTCGGCGCCAGCGGCAGGTCGAAGGTGACCGGTTTCGGATTCGACTCACCGGCCGTGACAGTGATGGTGAGGAATCCAGTTACCAGCCCGGAGTATTCCGCGCTCAGCACGTACGTCCCGGGTGTCACGCCGTTGAATCCGAAGCCGCCGTCCGAGGTCGTGATCGTCTTGTAGGTGTTGGCGGCCGACGCGAGGACCAACCCGGCGCCATTGATCGGGCCGGTCTTCTGCGTACCGCCGGGCCCGGTCTGCGGTGTGCCGTCGTCGTTGAACAGCACGCCGCTGACATTGCCGCTCAGCGATGCCGAAGCCGAGGTCAGGGTGGCATCGGCTGACGACTCAGACGCGCCCGGTTCGATGATCACTTGCTGGGTCTGGGTTTGATAGCCGTCCAGGATGAAGGTGACGCTGTACTTGCCCGGTGCCAGGTCGGGCAGCACGTAGCTGCCGATCGGCCCGGTGGTGACGGTGGACGCGGTACGGCTGACCGTCCCGTTGGTCGCAGTGACCTGGACGTCGCCGAGTCCGGCCTTGAATGCGTCCCGGACATGCCCGACGAGTGAGGCGACGCCGACCTTGAGGGTGAGGGGCACGCTCGCGCTGCCGCCGGCGTCCAGCTTGACGAGGGCGGACTCGGTGCTCATGCCGTCCTTGCTGACGCTGACCAGATAGGTGCTGGGCGTGGACAGCCCGGTGACGGACCACTGGCCGACCAACCCCTTGGAGTTGCTGCTTGCTGTGATCGTGTTGGTGCCGTCCGTGATCGTGACCTGGGCCGCGCCGACCACGCCCTTCGGGCCGGTGACGGTGCCACTCAGCGCGCCCTGGCCTGGGACCAACTGGACCTTGAGCGGCTGGGTGGCGATTGCGGCGGAGGAGTCGACGATGTAGCGCTGCGTCTGGTAGCCGGGCTTGCTGAAGGTGAGCAAGTAGTACCCGGGCACCTTCACACCAGGAAAGGCCCAAGCGCCGTCTGACCCGGTGGAGATCGAACTGTTCGGCGAGACCGCGCGCGGCGGGGTCAGCAGCAATGCAGATGCCGGGGTCTTGCCCAGCGGCCCGGCGGAGTAGGAAGCAGGCGACACCCCGACCCCGGTGGCGCCCTGTGCGTTTTCATTCACCAGCGACGTCGGACTGATCGCGACCTGTACTCCGCCCGGTGAATTGCCGGCCACGGTGCCGTTGAGTTGGATGGTGGCGGGGGCGGCCGACGCAGAGTTCGCGGAGCCGGGGGTGCCGGCCTTTCCGGAGCCGGTCGCGCCGGACCCGGACGGGCCCGCGCCGCCAGAGGCCGGGGCAGTGCTCACGTTCGTCTGCGCCTGCACGGTGGTGTTCTGACCACTCTTGACGTGGTTGGACAGCTTCGGGATGAACACGATCGCCAGGGCGACCCAGACGGCGACGACGGCGACCATGGCGAGCGCCTTGGTGCCCGCCGGACCGAGCATGGCGCGGACGGTCAGCGACCCTTCGAGGTGCCGCGGCGCCCCGACAGATCGGGCGGTGACGGTGTAGGTGTGCCGGGCTCGCTGGCCGAAGATCCGCGGATGGCCTACCCGGATTCTGCCGCGCACAGGCACGACCTGTCCCGGCCCGACAACCACTTCGGAATCTGCGAGTTCGATGCGCGTATTGGCGGGGGACTGCGCCGACAGGCTGACCGAGGCGGGCAGTGGCCCACTGTTGCGCACCGTGATTGTCAGCTTCTGACCGAATACCGCGATCGCAGCGGGCGGATCGAGTTCGATCGCGATCTGGCTGGGTTCATCGACCACCAGCACGACGTCCGCGATCGTCGTTGCGGCTGCGGCCGTGCCGGACACCGGATCGAGTGCTTCCACCGCGATTGCGAATGGGTAGCGCGCTGGGACGCTGCCGTGCGCCGGTGACAGCGTGAGGTCTGCCGCGATGCTCTGGCCGGGCAGTACCGCCGGGCTGCGGCTCGGCCGGGGCAGCCACCCCGCATCCAGGCCGAGCACGGTGACGGCGATGACCCGCGGTTCGGGGGCCCGGTTCGTGACCGTGACTTTCAGCGTCGCCGAGTTGCCGGCACCGGTGCGGACCTCGGTGTCGACGGCGATGCCGGGCGGCAACTCAGCCGGGTCTGGCGTGAAACGGGGTCCGGTCATGACGTGGGCACCTCTATCGTGACGCCGGTCAGCTGCTGGCTGGGCTGCACGGTTACCTGTTTGGTAGTGGTCGCGTTCGCGGGATCGGAGGTCGGGCCGGCCGCCACGATGTATTTGCCCGCAGCAATGTCGTTGAAGCGGAAGCTTCCTGTCGGCGCACTGGAGCCGCACGACTGGGTGACCTGGGTGGTCACGACCGGATACTGGGCCGACTTGTAGAGGAATACCGTCCAACCGCAGAGATTGGCGCCGTCCTGCTGGACGACACCGGTCATCGAAGCCGGCTGGGCGAGGTTGACGGCTTGCCCGGATACGTCACCGGCATTGAGGGTGATCACCCGGGAGGACGGGCTTGTGCCGCTGCCCGCGGTGACGGTCAGGGTGTAGGTGCCGGGCGGTACCTGCTCGATCCGGTACTGCCCGCAACTGCCACTAGGCACACTCGCCGAGACCACGGTGTAGGAGGATGCGCCGGAGTTGAGGGTCACCTGCGCTTCGCCGAGTCCGTTACCGCTATCGCAGACGGTATCGCCGCCGGGCTGGGTGATCTTGCCGTAGACGGTGGCCGTCGAGGACTGCATGGCGACGGCGATGCCCGCCGAGGTGATACGGGCGCCCTGCGAGCCGGAGGTGATATTTCCGGAGCTGTCCAGCGACACCGAGACCGTCTGCGAAGCCAGGTCGCTGCGAGCGAAAGTAACCGTATAGGTGCTGGGGACAGGCAGGCCATCCACTTCCCACGCCCCGACGTGGTCACGGCTCTCGGTGACCGTCTGGATGGTGAGCAGACCGTCGGTGACAGTGACCGACACCCCGCCCGCACCGACGTTTGCCGGCTGCTGGGTGACCAGGCCGGCGAGGCTGCCCGCCGACGTGCCGAGGGTGATCGTGACGCCGGTCAGTTTCTGGCCGGCCGCGAGCGTCAGAGACAAGGTCTGCGTGGCGAATCCAGGCGCGCTAGCGGTGACGGTGAACGTAGCGGGGGTGGGCAGCCCGCGCAGGGTGAAGGCACCGGCCTGAGCCCCGGTCAGGGACACGGTGTTCGACGTGCTCTGGCCTGCGGTTGCGGTCACGGTCGAGCCGGGCAGCGGTCCGGTCGGCGAACTGACCGTGCCCGAGATTATGCCGTCGCCCTTGGTGAGGGTGATTTGCAGACCGGTCCGGTTCTCCCCGGCGCCGATGTCGATGGATTGGGTCGATGTCGCGTACCCGGCCTTCGTCACGACGAGCTGGTAGATGCTCGGTGACGGGACGTTGGTCAGTGCGAACGTCCCGTCTGATCCGATCGGCACGGTCTTGACGACGGCATTCCCATTGTTGGGCGGAGTGTTGACGCCAGGTGTAACCAGGCCGGTGGTCACGGCAGCGGTGCTCGTGCCGCCCGCGCCGGCCGGGCTGGTCTCCAGGTAGAGCGTCGCGTTGGAGACGTCGTCGCCCACGACGGTGCCGCTGATACTTGCCGGCACGCCACCCAAACTCACGTCCAACCCGGCTTGCTGCTGCCCGGCGGCAAGCGTGACCGTGGTGGCATCAGCGTCGGTCGCGGCGCCCGGATACCAGAGTTGGACGAAGCCTGCCCCCCGGAAGCTGAGCTTGTATTTGCCGGCCGCAAGGTTGCCGACCGAGTAGGCGCCCTTGGCGTCGGTGGCAGTAGTGGCGATCGGGGTCGAGGTGTCCGAGGCGTCGAACAGGCTGACGGCGACGCCCGGGACCGCCTTGCCGGAGGTGAGCAGGCGAACGGTACCGGCGACTCCCGAGGTACCGATCGTTGCCGAGGAATTGCGTGCCGCAGCAACTTGCAGAGCCAGGTTGCGGTCCGCTGTGGACTGCCCAACCAGCCGGCTGAGGGCGAACACGATCACGATCGCGAACACCGTTACCGCGGCGAGCAGCCCGAGCAGTGATAGCGGCCCGCGGGAGAGGACGGCCTTCTGAATGAAGGTGGCGTTCGCGAGTGCTTCGCGGTCAGTACGTGCCGCCGGCTTCGTCAGGCTGGGCTCGGCGAAGAAGCCGTCCGCCGGCAGGTCATCGAGGTAGAGCCCGAGCTGCCGAATGGTAGGTGAGCCGGTGAAGTGGCGGCGAGCCTTGGCCCGCATGTCGATGACAGCGTGTTCTCCGGGCGACAGGTTGATGTGTTCGGGTTCGAAACCGAACTCCACCTGCTTCTCCGGATCGTCGCCGGCCAAATCGGCAGCGACAACCGTGTTACCGGTGTTCTCCACGATGAGGCTGAAACTCGCCCGCTTTCCCGCGGTGACCGCGAGTGGGTCCGCCCGCATCTGGACCGACCGGGCGGCCGGCACGGTCAGGTCGATCTCGGTGATGCTGGTGGCCTCGGGCGGGGTCAGCTCACGGACCTGGACGGCGATACGACGGGACCCTGCCGGTATGCCGTGCGGTGCGGTGAGCTTCGCGAGCAGCGTGCGGGTCTCGTCGGGGAACAGCGACACCTGGTCGGTATCGAGTTCGACCCAACCAGGGTCGGCGCCGAGCAGGCGGACGGTGTAGCCGCCGATGACGGTCGAGGTGTTGGTGATCGTGATGCTGATCGGCTGCATCTGGCCCGGGACGACCGCGGCCTGCTGGGGGGAGACGAGAACGCGCATGTCAGCCCGTCACCACGAGATCGAGGGTGCGGTTGCTGCCTGCGACGACTGTGGCTATGCCGGTCTGCTGGCTGAGGCCGGGCGCGGTGACGGTGACGCTGTAGGTGCCCGGTTCGAGCCCGCTGATGAGATAGCCGCCCTTGCTCAGTGCGCCGCCGGCCGCGCTCGAGGTGGCGGTCCAGGTCTGCATGCCATTGGTCGCCGTGACCGTTGCTCCCGCGTAGGTGGAGTTCGAGGCCGGCGGGCCGGTCTGGTGCAGGGTGACCGTGCCGGTGATGCCGCCGAGCTTGGTCGACAAGCGAACCTGGACGGTCGGTGGCGCGGCATTGGACTCAAGTGTTACCGGCACGCTCGCGGGCGCGTAACCGGCGAGGGTGAAGGTCAGCGTGTACACGCCGGGGGAGGGCAGCCCGCTTATCGCGAAGTTGCCGCGTCCGCCGTCAGAGGTGATGGTCGTCGTGCTCGGGGCCGTAGCGCCGGACACGCCTCCGACGGTCACCGTGGCACCGCCTAGACCGGTTCCGTTGCTGTCGGTCAGCGTGCCGCTCACGGTGCCTGTGCCGCCGGCAAGATCCACGCTGAGTGGCGGAGCGCTCTGGCCCGCACCTAGGTCGACGATCTGGGTAGCGGAGCCGTGCCCGGGTGCGGAGAACGTGATCACATACGTCGCGGGCGTCGTGAGGTTCCCGAGTGTGAACGCACCGACTTGGCCGCTGGTGGGCGTGGTGACCGTCAAGGTTTGGCCGCCTGCCGTTGTCGTCACGGTGGCGCCCCCGAGTGGCGTTCCGCCGTCGGTGACGGTCCCGGTGATCTGACCGACACCGGCACCCAGGGTCAGGGTCGGTTCGAGGCGGGCGTCACCGCCGCCGACGGTGTCGACCAGCGTGCTCGGCTGGTATCCCGGCGTGGTGAAGGTGAGTTCGTAACTTGCGGGCGCGACCAGATCGGGCAGCGAGTAGGTGCCGTTCGTCGTGGTGGTGGACCTCGGGGCCGGGCCCGCGCCGGCGGTGCTCAGCAACTGACGCGCGACGACCGTGGTGGTCACCGGGGTCAGGGTGTCCCCAGGGTCGATCTTGCCGGAGATGCTTGCCGGCAGCCCGGCGACGGCGGCATTCACGCCCGCGGTGCTGCCCTGGGCGACGGTAGAGACCAGTTGTGCGGCGCTCTGCGACGGGGCATTCGGGTACCACACGGTGCGGTAGCCGGCGGAGCTGAACTTCAGGTAGTAGGACGTCGGGAACAGGCCGGCTACGGCGTAGGTGCCGTCGGCCTGGGTCGCAGCCGAACTCACCAGTGAGGGGCCATCGCGACCCTGACGCCAGGCTTGCACCAGGATGCGGCCGACCGGCTGGCTGTCGCTGACCGCGACCACTTTGCCGGCGATCTCACCACCGACGCCGGGCGGTAGTTGTCCGGATTTGGGCAGGGCGCCGGCAGGTGCTGCTCCGGCGGCGCCGCCAGCGGCTCCCGCGCCACCTGCTCCGGTGCCTGGTCCGCCGCTGCCGGCGGCCGCGAAGAACGAGGCCGGAGCGGCTTTGGTCATCGGGTCGCCGGAAAAAACTTTGGTGAGACCGAACAGGAACACCCCAGCCCAGAGCGCGATGATGCTCATCAGGATCAGCGCGGTCAGCATGCCGCGGCTGATGAGGGGACGTTGCCGGAGCCGCACCGTGGTCTCGTGTGTGCCGGGTATGGCCGCCGCGGTCATCTCGTCGAGCGGTGCCCCCTCGACGTGGGCGGCGTCGGCCTGGACGACGACGGTGCGGTCGGCTTCGGCGCCGGTGAACATCCGGGGGCCGCGTACGTGCAGGAGTACCGGCGCCACCGCGCCGGCTTCGATCCGCAATACCTGCGGCTGGAACTCTGCCGCCGTCGAGCGTTCAGCATCGACAGCACGAAGGCTCACCTCGAGCGGCACGTTGCCCTGGTTGCTCAGTTCCAGGACGAAGCGAGCCGACCGTCGCGCGCGGATAACGCGAGGGATGGCGCCCAGTTGCAGCCCCGGTCTGGCCGAAACGTTCATGTCCAGGTCGAGGAACTGGGGCGGTGCCTGAGCACCGTGGGAGACGACCTCGACGATCAGCGGGTGCCGTCCGGCGGGGTGGTTTTGCGGGATGGCGAGCGACAGCGTGACCTGCCCGCTGCTGTCGGGAAACAGCGGCAGCAAGGCAGGGTGCGCAGTCACGCATTCGTCGGCTAGTCCGATGACCCGAGCGGTGATCCCGTCGATTACTTGGTCGTTGTTGACGACGTCGAGAACCACGACAGCCGTGGACCCGGGGTCCACGTCAAGCAGGGTTGAATCCGTCGCGACACGCATGAGAACCTATACAGACCGGTACAAATACGGCGTAACAAGGGACGAACGGTGCCCTCGCGTGGTCGTGTCCGGAAATTGATCCGGCAGACGTGCGTGCACTGGCACTCCCTGACGCCTCGATGGATCGGACGGCCGCGCCACCCTGGTGCGTCAACTACTCGTTAAATTACACCGTCATGATCGTCCACTGCACGGCGTTTGTCCATGCTCGTAGCACTTCTGGTGCGCGGCCTCCGGCGCGGCGTCCCGGCTGGGCAAGTCAGCCGAAAAGTCGCGCGGGATGCGGCGGCATGAGCGTCTCGATCCGCGTGACCGCCGGCGCCGCGTCGCGCCAATCAAAGGTGTCAGCCGCCAAGTTGGCCTGCAGGGTGAACGATGGTTTCAGTTGGCCGCCGACGCCGTTCCAGACCTCGCGCTGCCGAGTGCGTTCGTCCTCGGCAAAAGTCAGATGGACGGGTGAGGACACCTCGCCGAGCAGATGTTGCTGCGGGAGTTCGCTGAGGGCGGCGCACCGGCTGATGACATCTCCGAGCAGTTGATGCTCATCACGTGCGTTACCGGCCCACGCGCTGACCAGGTAGCTCAGCCGCACCATCGGTTGTTGCGGGCGTTGCTGAGCCTGCCCGTTGACGGTCACCCGCTGGGTCATTGCCCGCGAGGGGAGCGTGCTTCGCCCGATGTCGTACAGGAAAAGGTTTACCGTGATCCGGGAGAGTTGTGCTGCCCAAGTGCCGGTCGGTGCGTCGAAACTGATGTCGCCGACGTCCTCAGGTAGGGGAAGCTCAGCCCTGAACAGGTGCTCCAAACCCTCGTCCACGACTCGAATGAACATGTGCTGCTCCCTGTGCGAGATATATCGTCCGGACACGGATGTCCTCCCGCGCCATGGCACAGTGTGCTCCGCCAACCGCGGTCGGGCGAGCAAGTCCGCGTCGCCACCGGAATCGGAGGGAGGATCAGACCACCATGCTGCATCCGATGTCCGGGCTGATCGACAATCTTGTCGCTGCCGCCGAGCGGCGCTCGTCGGCCGCGCAAGCCGCTGGGAACTCCTGGCAGTGGACCGCTGAATTCGCAGCGACGCTCGCGGCGCTACAGGCCGATTACGAGGGCCTTGTCGCCGAACCTGACACGGTCCATCCGCTGACGACGATCGCCGAGGTCTTCGGACTGGACGAGATCGATGCCGCACTGTTGTGGCTCGCGGCGGCCGTGGATCTGGACGCGAACATCGGGTTGGCGTACGCACTGCTTCGCGGTCTCGCGGGCGCGGTCCGCCCCAGCGTGGCGCTGGCGCTGGAACTGTTGGCCGTGCCGACCGCGACGCCGGAGTCG
Organism: Jatrophihabitantaceae bacterium; assembly: GCA_039923055.1. Classification (GTDB taxonomy): domain Bacteria; phylum Actinomycetota; class Actinomycetes; order Mycobacteriales; family Jatrophihabitantaceae; genus DASXYU01. Next base: position 175 of record JBDTDN010000062.1, on the reverse strand, counting down.
TTTGCACGGCTCGGTCCGGATGGTGCGCTGCGCCGGAGCCGATTGCTTGAGGTGTCGGACTCCGAACCCTGGCTGGGCCGGGTGCTGTCGGTCGCGCACTCGGTGACGGCGGTGCTCGCCGGGGGAACTCCCTGTGATCCGGTCGTCGCACGGCTGCGAACCCCGGTGTTGCCGT
>JBDTDN010000061.1:0-4813 GCA_039923055.1 Jatrophihabitantaceae bacterium | reverse complement strand
CAGCCAGATCTATAAATGCGCCAGGTTTCGAACCGTAGAGTACAATGTTGAGCGCATTTGACGACTCGCCAAAGGTCGTCGCGGGAAACGAGATCTGCAAGGACGACCGTACGGCGACGGTGGGCGAGGCGGACTCGCGGGCCGTGAGCGCGACGCGACGATCGCCGATCGTGATGACAATGGACAGCCCCAAGAAAGCGTGGACGGCGAGTTTCGAATCTGCCGCCAACTGCTCGACCGCCGTAGCGAGGTTGACGTTCGGTTCGTCCAGAATGGTCGTCAACAATGCAAGGTTCGAGGCGAAGACTTCGGAGAACTTCACCACGGGTAGCTCCGGTACGACGTCCCCGAACGTCAATATTCGACCTCGGAGCCAGATTCCGCAGGCCGCGGTACTGGATCGAGCATCGGATTCGGTTCAGGGCCCCTCACCCGACGGTGCACTTCGTGCTCGCCGTGCTCACCGAATTACGGCTCACGATTGCGAGCGCGTGCTCTGCGGACGGCTTCGTCCACCATTCGTTGGGCGACAACCACAAGCTTGAGGTTCTCCCGCTGACTCGCCGCGCGCAGTGTTGCGAACGCCTCATCAGAACTGGCGCCAGTACGTCCCCGCAGCAACCCCACCGCCTGATCGATAACCGGCCTCGCAATCAGAGCCGCCTGCAATTGCGTGCTCAACGCGACGGCCTGCGCCAGCACTTGAGCGTTGTGGACGGCCACGGCGGCGGGCACAGCGAACAATTCACCGAGTTCGGCTGCATGATCATCGAAGACGTCCTTGTCGCGGGCGTACACGTTGATCGCGCCAACCACTTGATCGGATATCAGCAGAGGCAGTGAGAGCACGCTGTGCACCCCGAGGCGGCTCACCCGCGGGCCGAACCGAGGCCATTGCGGATCGCCTCCCAAGGATCCGGACCGCACTGTCCGCCGCTCGGCCGCTGCGGTAATGCACGGTCCTTCATTGAGCACGTTGTACTGGATGTCGTCGATATTGCGCACAAACGCTGAGCTGGCCGCGAGCGCGTCGATCCGGCCGTCGGCGTGACCGGACTGCAGCAGTGTTACGCCCGCTCCGTCCGCACCAGGAATTGCCCGCACGGCGAACGTTGCCACTCGAGAGAGCATCTCCTGCAGGCCCGATGCTCCGGAGACCAGGCCGGCGAGGCTGGACAGTCCTGTTTGAAGATCGACGGTGTCGGCTCGGATCTGATCGGGGCGTGGTTCGAACCTCGCACCGTCTTCAGGGGTTCGCGGCTCGGTCATCGCACACGCGACACAGTGCTCATGGTCCACTTCGAGTGGGTAACCTGGTGGCTACCGGGCCGTCCTCGTGAGTCGACAACGCAGGCATGGGCCACCGCGCTACGGACGGACAGGCTCGGCAGACCGACCGGGAAGCAGGCGAAAATATGTTCGATGGTCATTAGGGGCACGCAAGACATCCGTAGGGCGCAGGTTAGTGGCGCTTCGGTTGCGAGCTCGTAGCTCTCGGTCGGGCGGCGGACGGCCAGATCGTTCCGAACTACTGACGTTCCCAGCCATTTCAGGGTACACCGGCGACCCGGGTATCCGCTCGGGAAGCACTGGACTCATCGCCCACCACGACGATGAACTCACTTGCTTTTGGCAGGTGTATTCACCTATTGACATGGGCATGCCATGGCGACACTGCGCCGTGGTTCACCGACCGATCTCGTCGTCGGTACCGCCAGAGCGCGCGACGTACAGACCGCGCTGCATTAGGGCCGCCGGGCACGGACTGGCGGCCGCGGTACAGGCTACCGGCCGTGGCGCCACTACACCGATCAAGCGCGGCGTGCTGATCAGCACCCGTCGCCTGGACGGGCTCGCGGTCGATCCGACCGCGCGCGGCAACCGTCGGTGCCGGCGTGCGATGGCGCGAAGTTGTCGCGGCCACTGCCGAATACGGACTCGTCCCGCTGCCGGGCTCATCCTCGGACGTCAGCGCCGTCGGGTACACCCTTGGCGGCGGCCTGCCAGTGATGAGCCGCACCTTCGGTTTCGCCGCCGACCGGGTGCGGGCACTGGACGTCCTCACCGCCGGCGCCAGCCCGCGCCACGTCGATGCGAGCAGTAACCCCGAACTGTTCTGGGGCCTGTGCGGCGGCAAAGGCAAGCTGGGCATCGTCACCGCAAATGATCATCGACTGGTCGACGTCGCCACCGTCTACGGTGGCGGGATCTTCTACCCGACCGCACACATCCCCGCCGTGCTGCACGCCTACCCCGCTTGGGCCGCCACCCTCGGCGAGCAGACCTCCAGCTCGATCGCGATCCTGCGACTACCCCGGTGCGGCAGATCCCCGAACCGCTCCGCGAGCAGACCGCCGCCCACCTGCGCCTGCGCCATGTCGGAGCAGCGCCACCGGCGAGCGCCTGGTCGCACCGATGCGGGCGGTAGCACCGGCGCTACTCGATCACCTCGCGACCATGCCCTACACCGCGGTCGATTCCATTCATCAGGACCCCGATCATCCGGTGCCGTTCCGCCACCGCGGCACGCTGCTGAACGAACTCACCGGGCAGACGATCGGCGCCGTGCTAGCCGTCGCCGGCCCGCACGTGCACGCTCTCCTGATGCAATGTGAACTGCGGCAGATGGGCGGCGCGCTGCGCCACTGCCCGACCGCCGGCAACGCGGTCGGCAGCCGGGACGCCGCCTACAGCCTGTTCGTCATCTGCCTGCTCACGCCCGGGACAGCCCAGCTCGCCCTACCCGCGGTCGACGCGGTGATAGCCGCGGCCGAGCCTTCGGTCCACCGGCTACACACTCGTCGACCTCCACGGCCCACTCGGGGACGAGGCCGCCCGCGCCCGCGCCTGGGACGCCCCGACCTACCGGCGGCTGGCAGACCTATCGCGTCGACTCGACCCCGTCGGGCCGCTCCGCCCCGGACACAGCATCGGCCGCCACCCGGTACTGATCCCAGCGCAGTAGCCCGACTGTGGGTTCGGACAACTCACCGAACGTTCGCCACAACACCATCTGCTCGGCGCACCGGTTGCTCAAGCGTGAACGAGCCCACGAGAACGTCGCCTCTCGCGTCCGGGGACACCAGGGCTACCGCCGCTTGTGGCCGTGATCCGGGGTCGATTCACGTACCGGCAACCAGAGTCCAACGGTGCATCGATCGCTGAGGGGCCAAGATGGAGGGGTGACGCTGGATCCTGAAGAACTCTTCGACCTCGATGCAGACCGCCCGGATCTGTCCGGCGCGGTGCTGCTACACACTCTCGACGGCTTCGTCGACGCAGGAGCGGCGGTACGGCTGGCCCGTAGGACGCTCCTCATCGACGGCTCACCGATGCTGGCGCGCTTCGATGTCGATCAGCTGTACGACTACCGTGCGCGACGTCCGATGATGCGCTTCGATACAGATCACTGGAGCGACTTCGACACCCCACAACTGGCGTTACACCTGCTGCATGACACAGATGGCACCCCCTACCTGCTGCTCTCCGGACCGGAGCCGGACAGTCAGTGGGAGCGCTATGCGGCTGCAGTCGCGCTGCTCGTCGAGAGGCTGGAAGTTCGTCTGGTCATCGGACTGGAGGCCTTCCCGATGTCGGTGCCGCACAGCCGGCCGACGCCGATCATCGTGCACGGTTCACGGCGCGAACTTTTCGCCGACTACCGCGCCTGGCTCGGCCAGATCATGGTCCCGGCAAGCGCCAGCCACCTGGTCGAGTACCGTCTCGGCGCAGCCGGTTTCGACACACTTGGGATCGCCGCTCCGGTACCGCCCTACCTGTCCCACACCGAGTACCCGGCTGCCGCGCTCGCACTGTTACGCGAGGTCGGAGCTCGCGCCAGGCTCCGCTTGGACACAAGCACACTCGAGGACGCCGAACGCGTGAATCGCAAGGCGATCGAGGGTGAAGTTGCAGCGTCAGAGGAGCTACAGACGCTGGTCGCCGCGATCGAGCAGCAATACGACGCGGCAGTCCACGCAGCTCAGACCGGACTCGCGGAGGGGGACCTGCCGTCTGCCGACGAGCTGGGCGCCGAGCTGGAGCGCTTTCTCGCCAACCAGGCACGCGGCGAGTAAACGCAAGCGGTGGCCTGGTCCGCACCTGCCCCTGTAGACGGACAAGCTGCATTGACTCAGTCCGGTCCCCATCCGAAAATTGTGGTCTGATTCAGCCATGGCGGCGCAAATGGACCACGTGTCGATCAACCGGGCGTACTGGGACGGGGTGGCGGCCGACTGGGTCGAGCGGGGCCGGCGGAACTGGGCCGCGGTCGAGATGAGTTGGGGTGCCTGGGCGATACCGCAGGCCGATCTGCCCTTCGTGCCCGACGACGTGGGCGACATGGACGTGATCGAGTTGGGCTGTGGCACCGCGTACGTGTCGGGCTGGCTGGCACGTCGCGGCGCTCGTCCGGTGGGCATCGACAACTCGGGCGAGCAGCTTGCCACCGCACGTGCGCTGCAGGCCGAGTTCGGTATCGAATTCCCGCTCATTCACGGCAACGCCGAGCAGGTTCCCTACCCGGACGGCTCGTTCGACTTCGCAGTCAGCGAGTACGGCGCCGCCATCTGGTGCGACCCGTACCGGTGGATTCCAGAGGCGGCCCGACTGCTGCGGCCGGGCGGCCGGCTCGCATTCCTCGGCAACTCGCTGCTCAGCATGTTGTGCACACCCGACCAGGGCCCGTGCACGCCCACCCTGGTCCGCTCCTACGACGGTCTAGGGCTGATGCACTGGGAGGGCGAGGGGGCCGAGTTCCACCTCCCGCACGGTGAGATGATCAACCTACTGCTGCGATGCGGCTTCCGGATCG
>JBDTDN010000060.1:0-5768 GCA_039923055.1 Jatrophihabitantaceae bacterium | reverse complement strand
CGCGTGCGTGTCGCCATCCAGGACGCTGGCCGAGACATGCCGAGATGGACGGGTTTCGCGCCGGACAGCACCGAGCCCACCGGGCGCGGACTACGGGTCGTCGATGCCCTCGCCGACGACTGGGGCGTCGTCCCTCGAGAACCGCCGCCCGGAAAAACCATATGGTTCGAACTCGGTCGTGCACCCGGTGCCCAATGACTACGGCCGCCACCAAGCTAAACGATTCCAGCGCCAAGCTCAGTCCATTGGCCGTGAACAGTCAGTTCTTGAATGCGTCCTTGATCTTCTCGCCCGCGTTCTTCAGGTCCGCCTTGCTCTGGTCGGCTTTCCCCTCTGCTTCGGTCTCGCGATCTCCACTGACCTTCCCGATTGCTTCCTTCGCCTTGCCAGCGGCATCCTCTACCGCGTTCTTGGCCTTATCGACTCCACTCATCGCGATCTCCATCGGTCCGTCGTCATGCGGCCACCGACCGGCAACCGCTGTCTGTACTAGTCATGTACCCAGTCCAGGCAATGACAAACCAGTCGTTCACGCAAACCTCAGCTGCGAACGGGTTTATCGGTGTGCAATTCGTCGATCTGGCTCACGATATTCCGGAGGTGGAAGCGTGCAGCCACCTTGGCCCGGGGAATGGTCATCCCAGGACGGGCAGGTTCGATACGTGCCTGGGAACAGGCTGCCGGTGCCCGAGCGGTGTGGACGGGCGGGGGCGGCTAGATCACCCCGATTTGTTGGGCTACCGATGGTGCGGATCCGTGGGTCCAGATGTCGAGCAGGAAGTCGGCATCGTGGTAGCCACCGAGGTGGGCGAGTGCGTCGTGGGCGCCGATGTGTTCGTGGACTTGATCACCGCGAAGCGGATAGTCGGTGGCGGGGTGGCGCCAGTGCACGGCCACCAAAGTGCCGCCTGGCACGAGAAGATCGGCGGCACGGTCGATGGCGCATTCGAGATCGGTGGCGTCGAGGTAGTAGCCGGTTTCAGACAGGACGATCAGATCGGCCTGTTCAGCTGGCCAATCATCGGGTAAGGCGCCGCGGCGAATCTCTACGCTCGGCTGGTTAGCGCTCCGCTGGCGGGCGCGAGCGACGGCGGCCTCAGCGACGTCCCACGCGACGAACCGGTCGCAACGGTCGGCCAGCAGTACCGTCAGGTCGCCGTTACTGCAGCCGGGCTCGAATCCCAAGCGATAGTGCTCGCGGGGCAGGCTGGCCATGACGAGTGCTCGTTTGCGTTGCTCGTACCAGCCGGTCGAGATCTGCCATGGATCGTCGCTGTCGGCATAGAGATTGTTGAAGTACTCAGCCGGCAGGCTAGGGCTCATAACATTCAGCGTGCCATGCCGGTGACGGCGGTGTCACAAGTTCCCCGCGTGGTGGCTCTCGTACCGGTTGTTTGAATGTGCGTCTTTCTGGGAACTTCAGTGATCGTCCAACACGCCTCACAAGGGAGCCGTCATGATAATTTTAGGAGTGGTCCTGCTTCTCATCGGTTTCGTGACCAAGGTCGCGATCATTTGGACGCTCGGCATCATCGCTGTCGTCGTCGGGGCGGTACTCGCGCTTCTCGGAGCAACCGATCGTGCCGTGGGTGGCCGCCGCCACTATTTCTGAACGGGACCGGCCATCTTGGCCGCTAGCCGTATAGGGATCGACCGGCCGAGGATCGTGATGCCCGCGGGCACCGAGGCACGCGGGTTGCCTCGATGCCAGCATGTTCTGGCGATAGCAGCGGACGCCGTCGACGGTCACGGCCACATCCAGGGCGCACCTCCTTCGGAAATTGGTCCCACGGACTTCCGATGCACGTCTGAGGCCCGGACGTAGCCCGTCAGAACGAGTAAGGAGCACACGATGAAGCCGCTCACCTGCCAGGGCAACGAACACGTCGAGGGTCCAGACACTCTTCGGTCTGCGTCCACGCCGACCTGATGCTCATGGATGAGCAACCCGATAGTGCCAAGAACCGGGAGGGCGCGGCGGACCGATTGCAGGCGGCCCGGGCGAAGACGATCGCAACAATCACTGCCATCGAGTCCGAACTTGCAGCGATGCATTCTGCTGCGGACGGCAGCAACGGCGACGATGAACACGACGCCGAAGGCTCGACCATTGCGTTCGAGCGTGCCCAAGCCAAGTCACTGCTCGATCACGCCACAAATCACCTCGCCGAAATCAACGACGCGCTTGTGCGCGCCGAATCCGGCGAATACGGACAGTGCGAACGATGCGCTCGCATGATCTCGTCCGCCCGCCTTGCGGCTCTGCCGAGCACTCGGTTCTGTGTCACATGCGCAGACCTGCGTCAGCGTCAATCGGGACAAGCTTCGAACCGATGAAGCGGGCCGCCTAGGCCAGCAAGAATGGTCGGCTCCCTTGCCTAGCAAGAGAACACAGACGCGTCTCCGGATCGCGACCTCGGCCGGCGAGGTGTTCTGCGCCGATTGGGAAGCTCGGTCACACTCGCCTCCACCACCGGGAAGCCGATTGCCCACGGGAAGGACGGCGCTGAGCCAACGGGGCGAACCTCACCGATCGCGTCGCTCGAGCTCCAGACCCAGATCCGCCGTTGCTCACCGATACAGACCATGGCGGCGTGCTTGCTCTCGTGGCCGGCGAGTAGCTGGCAGCGGTGCCCGGCGTGATTGCGGGCCGCTGAGTTGCATCGGAGATCGATCATGATGAATCCGGCATACCCAGCTTTGCGGTCGAATATTCATCGGCTCGGACTCATGACGGCGAACAGACCGCGACGCCGCGAATTCAGTTCCACACAATGGGTGGTCCCGGTCGGATGGAGTTCTTGCGCCAGGTGGAAGTTGACGATCGCAGAACATACGCGGGACAAGATCGTTTTCCCAGCCGGTGGAACACGGTCACGCACTGAGTCGACGACAGCCGCATCGAAAGGGACGGCATTGTGTGCAAGCCACCGCGCCGATGGCTGGCAGGGCGAGTAAGGCTGCGGTGAGGACCATGAAGCACCTTTGTCCGGGGTGGGTGCCACACTTTCGGCCATGCCCTGGGCACCTGACGTTACGTTTTTCGCCGGCCTCGACTTCTTTGACGAGATCGTCGGCTCAGTCAATGCGCAGGGCTGGCGAAAGCCATCGCCATGTGCGGGCTGGACGGCCCTCGACGTGCTCGGCCACATCGGCATCGCCACCGATTTCGGAACGAGTCTGTTGCGTGGCGAGCGACCGCAGTGGCACCCGGCTCAGCTTCCCGGCAGTGGACCTGTTCGTCCACGGCTGGAATCTGGCCCGCTGTATCGGTCGCAACGCCGAGATCCCAGGCGATGCGATCGAGTTCGCTCACCGCGCGTTGGACCCGATCCCGGCCGAGCAGATGCGCAGCTCAAGAATCTTCGGGGCTCAGATCGAGCTGCCTGCAGGCTGCACCGACACGCAGCGGTTCCTCGCCTGGACCGGCCGCGACCCCAGGTAGACCCGCGGACACGTCAAGCCTGACTTCGCGAGAGTTCGTAACGGCGCCTGGTCGTCGTGGCGTTGAGGTCGAGGTGATGTCAGCGACGACGATGCCGATAGCGCGGTTCAGTAGGTGGTACAGGAACCAGCGAGGTAATCAGCCCGATCCTCGCCTACCCGCTCAGCGTCACCCCTTCGTCGTCGCCACCGCAACCGTCCTTGCCAGGCCCGCCAATGCGGCATGACTGGCACGCGATGCCGTCGACACCTACGCGGCGACCCCCGAGGCGACCGCGCGGGTACCCGTAAATACCGCCACCGATACCCTCGTCGCCGCGCTTGACCGGATCTGCGCAAGCGACTGCCCCGAAGTTGCCTGACGGCAGAGCCGCCTGCTGATCTACCGAGCCGTCTTCTTGGCCGGCGTCTTGCGTGCCGTGGACTTTCGGGCCGTAGCCTTTCTCGCTGCGGCCTTTCTCGCGGGCGCTTTCTTTGCTGCCGTGCGGGGAGCCGCCTTCTTGGCCGGCTTGGCCTCGGTCGTGACGGCATTGGCGACCGCGGACTCGGCGGCGTGGAACGCGTCGATCACGGCACTGGAAATGCGACCGCGGGCAGCAATCTCGTGCCCGTTCTTCGCGGCCCACGCGCGGATCGCGGCGAGATCGTGTTTCGCGGCGGCGGCGGCCGGCCTCTTGACTGACGCACGACGGGCAGTGGTCAATCGTCGAGCCGAGGCAACATACGGCGCGAGGGCCTGCTCGAACGCCTTCGCATTCTTGGAATTCAAATCGATCTCATACGTCGAAGCGTTCCACACGAACTGGATGGTCCGCACGGCCAAACCACCATCGATGTCATCGCGCAGTTGGACGATCGTCTCTTTCGCCATCAAACTAGTTTCCTCTCTAAGGGCATGTTTCTTCAGCACGCACGATATCAAGGTTCAAGCGTTGCTGATTCCGACGATGAGCGAATCGCAATATCGTGCCACCTCGTCGCGCTTGGGCTGAAGACGTGCTCAGTCCTGGCTGATCCAGTCCGCCGCGATGGCTTCGCCTGTTCGGCGCAGCAGTTCTGCAGCGTTGGCAATACTCATCGCTGTATCGGGCTCGAGATCGCTCAACGGATAGACCCGACGGACTCCGGCCCGCGTCAGTGTCGCATAATCCAGAAGGCAACGGCCGACAACGGCGACGACAGGCACGTGCACGGCAGCGGCTCGAGCAGCAATGCGCGCCGGTGCCTTTCCGGCGAGTGTCTGGACATCCAGAGAGCCCTCACCCGTCACTACAAGGTCGGTATTTCTCAGCAGCTCGTCGTATCCGATGATATCAAGCAACAAATCGGCGCCGGCCTGCATGCGAGCCCCTGCCAGGAGCAGACCGAACCCTGCGCCTCCGGCCGCGCCCGACCCAGGCTGAGCTGAGTCGACAGTTCGATACCGAACTCTGAGCGGACGGCCGCACTCCAATCGGCCAGCAGTTGATTCATTGCGATGACATCACGCCATGATGCACCCTTCTGCGGACCGTAGGCGGCGGCGGCGCCGTTCGGCCCGAGCAGCGGGTTGTCGACATCGCTCGCGATCACCAACTCGACGCCTGCAAGTCGCTCGTGAACGGGACCTAGATCGACGGCGCACAGGTCGCCAAGACCGATTGCGCCCGAACGCACGGGGTGGTTGCTGGAATCGTTCAACCGCGCGCCGAGCGCTTGAAGAAGACCGGTACCGCCATCAGTACTCGCGCTACCTCCGACTCCCACCACAATTGTTCGCGCTCCGTGATCGACCGCGTGGCAGATCAGCACACCAAGTCCATAAGTGGAGGACTTCCACGGCTCGAGCCGACCTATAGGCAGCCGTTGCAGTCCGCAGACGCTGGCGAGCTCGATGATCACCGAGTCACCTTTTCGGGCGTACGAGGTCGCCAACTGCAGGCCAGTCGGCCCGGGCGCATTCGTGGGGATGCGTGTGAAGCCGGCCGTGAGTGCAACATCGACTGTGCCATCGCCGCCATCAGCGACCGGAATGATCCGGACTTCGGCATGAGCTCTGACGCTTTGGATCCCAGCAGACAAGGCCTCGGCCGCACATACGCTGTCCAGTGAGCCTTTGAACTTGTCGACGGCTAGCAGGACACGCACGCGGTCATCATTCCCTATGGATGGCGGATTTATGCTGGGGAACGCGGTAGCGATGCGTAATGCGGTGCACGTCGTGGGGGGTCAAGCCGCAGCCAGGTCACAGCCTTCAGGACAATCCTCTCGTGACGATGGTCAATGATCACAGTGCGTCTAGTGTCGGCTTCGCCGCGTCCCAATTACGGCTCGCGCGACTTGGA
>JBDTDN010000059.1:0-3813 GCA_039923055.1 Jatrophihabitantaceae bacterium | reverse complement strand
GCGAGATCGCCGGTGCGGCCGACTTCTTCTCCTTCGGGACTAACGACCTCACCCAGACGACGTGGGGATTCAGCCGTGACGACGTCGAAGGAGCGTTCTTCCCGGTCTACCTCAAGTCGCGGGTGTTCGACACTTCGCCGTTCGAGACGCTTGACCGCGACGGCGTCGGTCGGCTGATCGCCATCGCTGTCGAGGAGGGCCGCAAGGCCAATCCGCTTCTGTCCATCGGGGTGTGCGGTGAGCACGGCGGCGACCCGACTTCGATCCACTTCTTTGACGCGATCGCCGTGGACTACGTGTCCTGCTCTCCGTTCCGTGTACCGGTTGCCCGGCTCGAAGCCGGGCGTGCCGCTATAGAACGCGCTGGTGCAGCCGGGACCAGTGACACCCGCTGACCGGACTTATCAGGAGTGCACCCATGACCGCTGCGGTGCGAGCACACATTCGGACCGGCTGTCCGAGACGAACACGTCCTGAAGCGGGCACTCACTCGTGGAGCAGTAGTCCTATTTCCGGCGGGCCGGCCAGGGTCACCGCCAGGCGTTCACGAACGGAGAGTCGGTCTGGCCGGACGCAGTGGTTGATCTGGTGGAGCAGCGAATTCCGGCGTAGGTCAGACCAGGGCGTAGCGCCGAAGTCGACCTCGACGAGGGTGAGCACGCTGGATTGGTCGAGTGCGTCGGGTAGGTGGGCAAACCAGATGGCGGCATGGTGGCCGGTTGCTTCGGGTGGGCAGGTGCCGGGACACTCGTGCCCGAGCCAGGCCAGCGCGGTACCCAATGTGAAGGACGGGGAGCGTTCGCAAAGAGCGTCGGGTGAACGTTTGTCTTGACTGAGCACACTGACCGCCAGGGCATCGCCTCGCTGGTGTTGTTCGGCGGTGAGCGTTCCGCTCGGCCCCGGTGGCGCTAGCAACCGTTGCGTCCGAACCGACTGTTCCTCAGTACCAGCTGACACTACGCCTCGCGTGTCACCTGTCCCGTGCGGCCGAGATGAATTCCTCGCGTCGGCAGTGGCCTCAGCCGTTAACTGCCGGTCACTGTAACGTGCTCGTGGACCGCTGATACCGCTGGGAACAGTCATCTAGCCGGGTAGCTACTGGGTGCTTGGCCCCAATGCGGTGAGCGCGGCCCGCAGCGATGTGTCCGGGGTGGTGTCTGTGGGAATTCCGATCGCACCAGGCCACGGATCCCGCGATGCGGCGAGCCGACGAGCGATGTCAGCCCCGGCCTCGGACGCGTCATCGCCTTGCGCCAGTCGGTGCTCCGCGCGCGTGGCAGTCACCGCGACCGGTGCGCGGCATTCCAGAGCGATCAGAGTGCTCGCGGTCTGGTCGGCAAGATTCTCAGCGAGTTGACGCATGGCGACATCGCCCCAACTCGCGTCGGCGATAACGCATTGGCCATGCTCGAGCGCGTGCCTGGCTCGTCGGAGCAGTTCGCGGTACGTTGCCGCCTTTGCAGCCGGGCTGTACCGGTCGTCGGGGTCGGCCGGCAGTTGGCGGCGAACTTCATCGGAGCTGAGCAGCACCCAGTCGCGATCATCAACGACAGCGCGGGACAGTGTGGTCTTACCGGTACCCGGCGCGCCGCCGATCAAGACCAGGCGCGGTTCGCCCGCACGGAGGTGGGCCAGGGCGAGGCGGGCGTAGCTGTCTGCGTCCGCCGACGCCGACGGCGAACCCTGCCCCGCGCGTATGCAGGAGACCTTGGCCCGCACGAAGGCACGGTAGGCGATGTAGTGATGCTGTAGGGACCGGACCGCCGCCGTACCGCTGAACTCGACGTACCAGTCGAGCAAGTGCTGCGCGAGATCCGCACGGTGCAGGTGCTCCAGGTCCATTGCGAGGAAACACACATCATCGAGGGTGTCGACCCAGCGCAAACGGTCGTCGAACTCGATGCAGTCCAGTACCCGCGGGTAGTCGGGCATACAGAACACGTCGTCGGCGAGCAGGTCGCCGTGCCCGTCGACGAACAGACCCGCCGCCGCTCGCTCGGCCAGCAACGCACCGCGGCCGTCGACATAGCGCAGCGCTAGATCCGAGATCTGCGTGTGCAGTGTCTCGGCGAGCGGATTGCCCAGGAACGATTCGGTTTCCCGCAGGTTGTCCGTCCAGCGTCGTCGCAGACCCGTTGCTCCTGCCTCGGCCACGATCTCAGGGCCGCGTTCGGCGCCGGCGTGAAACGTCGCGATCAACTGTGCCAGCGCGCGCAGATGCTGGCTGACGTCCTCGCCACGAGAGATCATCGTGGAGAGCCGGAGCCGGTCGGGCATTCTGCGCATGAGCAAGCCTTGCTCGTAGTCGTGGCCGGTGGCGCCGCGAATGCTGATGACATCCAGGTATACGTCCGGTGCAAGGCGGCGGTTGAGTTCCAGTTCGCGTTGGCACACCTGCTTGCGGCTCGCATCAGTAAGGAAGTCGAGGAAGCCAAGATCCACCCGCTTCTTGATTTTGTACGCGTGCTCGCCGAGCAGGAGTACGACGGCACTGTGCGTCTCCCGAAGCTCAGGCGACTGCGCCGAGTCTGTCGCGGTGCTGGCGCTGTCTTGGCCACCGTCCGGCAGCATCGCGCCCGACCCGGGTGCCGGCACTTGGACAGTCTCCGACTCTGCATTTGCCGGATCGCGCAGACGGTGACTGACCGGGTGATCAGCGCGTCGCATCATGCAAGCTCCTCTGCTCGTGTCCTTGGCCTGACTGATCGGGCTACCACGAACGTAGGGCAGAAGGTCATCTGGCGCCGAGGCCGCAAGGCCACAGCCTCTCGAGTTGGTGTGTCGCCGGCCGCCGAATACCAGTAACGCCAGGTCGTGTCGGCTCGGGCTGTTCGCACTATCTTGTCATGATCAATATTGCGGCATATTTCCAAAGGATGAGCACGTCCGCAGCAAACACCCCGATCAGTTGATTGGACGGCCACGCGATCGGGTAGTTACGAAGCAACGATTGGGTCGGTACCAAGCAATTAGGTGTCGTTGCTGGAAGGACGGAGTGTCATGCATAAAGGAATCGTGGCTACATCGGAGATTGAAGTGAACGCTGACGCTGAGCGGGTTTGGCAGGCACTGACCGATCCCGATCAGGTCGCTGAGTACTTTCTCGGCAGCAAGGTCAAGACGAGCTGGAAACAGGGAAGCCCGATCACGTGGGCCGGCGAATGGAAAGGTAAGCCGTACGAGGACAAGGGGACTGTGAAGGTGGTTGACAAGCCTCATCGCCTGGTCGTCACCCACTTTAGCCCGCTGGCCGGTGAGCCCGACAAGCCGGAGAACTACCACGAACTGACCTATGACCTCAGCGAAAGTGGCGGGCACACCAAGATCGTGTTTTCGCAGGACAACAATCCCGACGAGGAAGCTGCGAAGCACTCCAAAGAGAACTGGGACACGATGCTCGACGGGTTGAAAAGGGTTGTCGAGGGCAGCTAGTACGAACTCGCTGGAATTTGCCCGGATACAGAGTGTCCCCGGCAGGATTCGAACCTGCGCCACTGCCTCAGGAGGGCGAAGATAGCGGTGTTGATCATCGTTGATTGGCGATGAATTCACCGAAATCGAGGGCCTGCATGCGTCGATGGAGCGCGGATGGCCCTTTTCGACTGTGGTATGTACCCGATGAGTACCGGGCAAGATCGTTTTGGCACATGGCAGGTTCAAGATCCGGCCGCTGAAATCGACCGGAGTCGATGAGCGCATGTGGCCGTATTGGGAGTTCATGCAGCGCTCCGCATAAATGTTCGGTCTTGGCCCGCGCTCAACAGCAGTTGATCACGTTCAAGGTCTTCTTCACGGCTGGGGCTGCGCGATATG
>JBDTDN010000058.1:0-4689 GCA_039923055.1 Jatrophihabitantaceae bacterium | reverse complement strand
AAGACCGCCTACGGCGTGTATTTCGAGCAGGCCGTCCGCCTGCTGCGTCCCGGCGGCGTGGTGGCCTTCGACAACACGCTGTGGCACGACCGGATCGCCGATTCGGCGCAGCGCGACGCAGACACTGTCGCGCTGCGGAATCTGGTCAAGGCCGTAAGGGAGGACAATCGGCTGGTATCCACGTTGCTGCCGGTCAGTGACGGGCTGCTCGTCGCCGCCAAGCGCTGACCATCCCACCGGAACACGTCAGATGGCTTGCTACGTCGACACCGTGCCGTCCTACCCTGGGCGCGGGCTTCGGCCCATGGCCGACCAACTCGGCATCCCACGACGCTTCTTCAAGGACCATCCATGGCGGTGGCACCACGACCTTCCCGAGCACCTGAGGGTGCGCGCCGTCGAACTCGGCGCGCGCGAGGTCGGCATGCACGAGATCGGCGCCCTGCTCCGGACCCGGCGGGCGGCACTGGTCCCGGAGCACCCGCGTAGGTTCGACGGGTGCAGATAACGGTTCTGGCGGGCGGTATCGGTGGCGCGAAGTTCCTGCGGGGAGTACGCGCCGCCTGTCCGGACGATGAGGTCATCGCGATCGTCAACACCGGCGACGACGTCACGCTGCACGGGTTGCGGATCTGCCCCGACCTGGACAGCGTCATGTACACCCTCGGCGGAGGTCACGACGAGCAGCGCGGTTGGGGTCGGGTTGAGGAGAGCTGGCGGATCAAGGACGAGTTGGCGATCTACGGCGCCGAGCCGTCCTGGTTCGGCCTTGGTGACCTGGACATCGCAACGCACCTGGTCCGTACCCGGATGCTCGAGGCGGGCTACCCACTCAGCGCCGTGACCGCTGCGCTCTGCGAACGCTGGCAGCCGGGCGTGCAACTGCTGCCGATGACCGACCAGCGCTGCGAGACGCACGTCGTGGTGGAGCTCGACGGTGCGCGGCGCGCAATTCACTTCCAGGAGTGGTGGATCAAGCACCGGGCCGGCCTGCCGGCGCTGTCGTTCGTCCAGGTCGGTGTCGACGACGCCGTTCCCGCGCCGGGTGTGCTCGATGCGATCGAGATGGCCGACGTGGTGCTGTTCGCGCCGAGCAATCCGGTCGTCTCTATCGGGACGATCCTCGGCGTACCGGGCATTCGATCGGCGATCACCGATGGCCCGGCCCCGGTCGTCGGGCTCTCCCCGATCATCGGCCACGCGCCCGTGCGAGGCATGGCCGACTCGTGCTTACCGGCGATCGGTGTCGAGGTCAGCGCCGAGGGTGTCGGTCGACATTACGGTTCCCGAGAGGGCGACGGTCTGCTGGACGGCTGGCTGATCCACGACACCGACACCGCTGACGTCCCGGGGGTCCGGGTCCGCGCCGTACCGCTGCTGATGACCGACGACGAGGCGAGCGCGGCAATGGTGCGCGCCGCACTGGAGCTGACGTCTTGATCACTGACCACGCAGTACCGCACCTGGAGGTTCTGCCGGTGCTCGGCATCGGTGACCTGCGACCTGGCGACGACCTCGCTGCGCAGATCATCGAGCACGCACCACCGTTGCTGGACGGCGACGTCCTGGTCGTCACGTCCAAGGCGATCTCCAAGACCGAAGGCCGTCTGGTCGTGCTCGATTCCGACGACGAACAGGCTCGGGAGGCCGCCCGGCAGGAAGCGATCGACGCCGAGACCGTGCGCGTGGTGGCCACCCGCGGCACGTTGCGGATCGTCGAGACCCGTCACGGCCTGGTGCTGGCCGCGGCCGGTGTGGATGCCTCCAACGTCAACCGCACCGAACTCGCGCTACTGCCGCTGGATCCGGACGCATCCGCGGCCCACCTGCGCGACGGCATTCAACGACTGGCGGGCATCGAGGTCGGCGTGGTGATCAGCGACTCGATGGGCCGACCGTGGCGAGCGGGCATCACCGACGCCGCGATCGGGGTCGCCGGCCTGTCCGCGCTGACCGATCCGCGTGGACAGCGCGATGCCTACGGCAACGTCCTGGAGGTGACGCAGGTCGCCGTGGCAGACGAAATCGCCGCGGCCGGTGACCTGGTCAAGGGCAAACTCGGCGGGATCCCGGTCGCGGTCGTCCGCGGTCTCGGCCCCGACGGCAAGCTGGACGACGACGGACTGGGTACTCGTTCGTTGATCCGCGGGTCGGAAGAGGACCTGTTCCGGCTGGGCACCGCTGAGGCCATGGGGGTCGGCCGTGAGGACGTTGGCTGGGCCACCGAGCTCGCGCCACCGCTGCATGCCGACGCTGTCGATGTCATCATCGCGATGGCCGACTCATTTGATGTGGAACCCGCTGTACGGCAAGGGTTTCTCGGGTTTCTCGCCGCACGCCCGGACGCGATGTGGCGCTCCTGCGCACCGGGACATCTGACCGCCAGCGCGCTCGTGCTCGACCCGTCCCGCAGCGCCGTGCTACTCACCCTGCACCCGCGGGTCGGCATGTGGCTGCAACTCGGCGGGCACTGCGAGGCCGGTGACCGCACACTGTTGGATGCGGCCGCCCGGGAGGCTCGCGAGGAGAGCGGCATCGGCTCGCTGTCCTTCGACCCGGCGCCGCTCGGACTGGATGTCCACCCGATCACCTGCTCGCTCGGGGTGCCGACGCGGCATTTCGACGTGCGCTTCCTGGCGGTCGCATCGGAGGGAGCCGACCCGGTGCGCAGCGAGGAATCTCTGGACCTGCGCTGGTTCGGATGGTCGGAGTTACCGGAGAACTCCGCCCCCGAACTGCCCAGGATAGTCGAGGCAGCGCGCCAGCGGCTGGGCCTGTGAGTTCGGTGCCGCAGGATGCTCTGTCGGCCGTCGCGTCGTGGCCGGTTGGGACGGCCGCTGCTGCGGTCGTCGGACCGGGCGGCGTGCTGGCTGCTACCGGCCCGCTCGAGCATCACTTCCCGCTTGCATCCGTGACGAAACCCCTTGCTGCGCTGGCGATTCTGGTTGCCGTTGAGGAGGGTGCGGTGGGGCTGACCGACCCCGCTGACGAGTCCCTGATACCCGGCGCGACGTTGCGGCACCTGCTCGCGCACGCGTCCGGGTTGGCACCCGTGCGACCGCTGCGTTCGTTTCCCCCTGCCGTGCGCCGCGTGTATTCGAACGTCGGGATCGAACTGGCCGCAGGGGCGGTCCAGGCGGCTGCGGGCATGCCGTTCACGACCTACCTGGACCAGGCGTTGGTGCGCCCGCTCGGGCTGACCGGGACATCGTTGCCCGGATCGGCCGCGCGCGATGGAGTGTCGACGGTGGCCGATCTTGCGCGGGTGCTGCAGGAACTGCTCGCCCCGACCGGGCTGCTCGATCCGTCGACCCTCACCGAATTGCGCACGGTGCAGTACCCCGGGCTACGCGGCGTACTGCCCGGCTTCGGCGGTCAGGATCCGAACGACTGGGGACTGGGGTTCGAGATCCGCGGGAACAAGAGCCCGCACTGGACCGGTTCGCTGAATTCGCCTGGTACGTATGGGCATTTCGGGCAGAGTGGCACGATGTTCTGGATCGATCCGGTTGCTCGGCTCGGGCTGGTAGCGCTCGCCGACCGCGACTTCGGGCCCTGGGCCACCGAAGCTTGGCCGGCGCTGTCCGACGCCGTTTTGACCCCGTAGCAGGCTGGTTGACGGCGGCTCAGAGGCGACGGATGTCGACGGGGGCATACCGTGGCCCGAACTTGGGCTTGCGGACGCCCGAGAGCTCGATCAGGCGGACGATTCGCTGACGCTGACCGGCCCAGGGCGCAAGCAGATCCAGCATCTCGGTGTCGGTGCCCCGCGCCCGGCCAGTGAAGAAGTGCACGACGAGATCGGCCAGGTGGTAATCGCCGACGCTGACCGCATCCGGGTGACCGAGCGCTCGCTGTGCCGTCTCGGCGGCAGTCCACTGTCCCACGCCCGGTACCACCTGCAGCCGGGCGAGCGCCGCGTCCGGCGTCAACGACACGCACTGCTCCAGCCGCGCTGCGACGGTCGCCGCTGCCCGTATCGCCCGCTGTCGTCGGGCATCCACGCCCAGCCGGTGCCAGTCCCACGTCGGGACGGCCAGCAGCTCGGTCGGACCGGGCGGGACCCAGAGATCGGTTCTCGGCCCTGGTGCGCGCTGCCCGAAGCGCCGCAGCAGGCCCCGCCAGGCCGTGTGCGCCTCGCCACCGGTTACCCGCTGCTCCAACACCGCAGGCACGAGCGAGTCCAGCACCACACCCGTCGAGGGCAGCCGAATCCCCTGATGCCGCCGGGC
Organism: Jatrophihabitantaceae bacterium; assembly: GCA_039923055.1. GTDB lineage: Bacteria > Actinomycetota > Actinomycetes > Mycobacteriales > Jatrophihabitantaceae > DASXYU01. Next base: position 457 of record JBDTDN010000058.1, on the reverse strand, counting down.
AACGTCGGCCAGCCGTGGCTGCGCGGACAGGTCCAGCTCCGACCAGTCGTCACCCTCGCCCAGCAGCAGCGGGGCCCGGTCCAGTAGCCACGACGCCCCTGCACCCCAGGCCCGCGTGGTCACCAGCGAGCCGATCGCGCTCAGCGCCAGCGTCCCGGCACCAGCGGGTGTCGCACAGGCCCACCAGAACGTCCCTCCCCCACGGGCTACGTCCCCGCGGGCTACTCCCCCATCCGTGGGGGGACCCCCATCCTCATCCGTGGGGGAGTCAACGCGGTGCGCCGGATCGCCCGTGCCGCGTCGCAGCACACCCAGCGTCCCGATCACGTCGACCGGGCGGCCGCCGTCCCACTCTCGCTCCATCAGGATCAGCCGCTTCTAGGGCTCACAGGTCGGAGGAGAACCGTACGGCACCGTCGGCCAGCACCATGTCCGGCCACACCCGCGCCCCGGCCAG
>JBDTDN010000057.1:0-7352 GCA_039923055.1 Jatrophihabitantaceae bacterium | reverse complement strand
GACGAGGCCGGTCAGCCCACCGGCGATGCCGAACCAGATCGTTCGTGCCGTTACTTCGCCGGGGAAGAACGGCAACATCGCGGCCATGAGCACGGCGCCGACCGGATAGCTGTGCAGCAAGACCGTGATCGCACTGTGTCGCCGGGAGGCGAACGCGCCGACGAAATCACCGAGTCCGTAGGTGATTGCAGCTGCGAGCCCGAGGAGTACGACCACGCCCCAAGATATCGGGCTGTGGAGTTACCGACTAGGTGGCCGACTTGGTCAGGGTGAACTGACTGACGTCCAGGTAGCCGGTGCGGAACCCCGCCTCTGAGTAGGCGAGGTACAAAGACCACATCCGGCGGAACACCTCGTCGAAACCGAGGCCGTCGACCTCGTGCACGCTCGCCTCGAATCGTTCCCGCCACCGGCGTAGGGTCTCCGCGTAGTGCTGACCGAAGCTGTACCGGTCGGTGATCCGCAGCGATGTGCCGGACCGCACCGTCCGGTTGATCGCCTCGACCGAGGCGAGTTGGCCACCGGGAAAGATGTATTTACGGATCCACGTATACGTGTCGCGGGTGGCCAGAACGGTGTAGTCGTCCTGCAGGATGGCTTGTAGCCCTACCCGCCCGCCAGGTGCGAGCAGGCGATCGATCGTCGCGAAGTATTCGTCCCAGTGGTTCGCGCCCACGGCCTCGATCATCTCGACGCTCACGATCGCGTCGTATCGGCCGCTTGCCTCGCGGTAGTCCTGAAGCAGGACCGTGACGCGATTTGCCAGCCCCGCCGCGCTGATCCGCTCACGGGCCAGCTCGGCTTGCTCGGTCGAGATCGTCAGCGATGTCACCTGCGCCCCACGACCGGCCGCACGGATCGCCAGTTCCCCCCAGCCGGTACCGATCTCCAGCAGTTGAGTGCCCTGGCCGACTCCGGCCGCATCGAGGAGCCGCTCGATCTTTCGTCGTTGCGCCACAGCGAGATCCTCCTGATCACCGGCTGCACGCGGATCGCCGTTGAAGATCGCAGAGGAGTAGGTCAGCGACGGATCGAGGAAGGTCTTGAACAGTTCGTTCGACAGGTCGTAGTGGTGGTGGATGTTCTCGCGAGCACCGTCCACGGTGTTGTCGTGGCTCTCGGGCATTCGGCTCAGGACTGCGTGGCGCAGCTTGTGAAATATCGCCGGGACGAGTTCGCGCATGTTGGACGCGAACGCTGAGAGCACGCCAGCGAGATCCTCAGCGCTCCAGTCGCCCGCCATGTAAGCCTCGCCGAAGCCGATCGTGCCGGTCGCACCGAGGCGGTGGAAGAACGCAGTCGGACGGTGCAGGTGTAGGACCGGATCGGTCGCGGTGCCGCCGCCGTAGTGCCGACCGCCCGACTCGATGACGCGTAGTGGCAGTTTGCCGACCGCATTGTGGAAGATCCGCTGCGCCACCGAGGCCCGCACCGGACTATGCGGCACGCAAGCGATGTCGGGCCAGATTCCAGCGTTCAGCATCGGATGGGTCTGGACCCGTCGGTCGTTGACGGCGGTCATCTGTGGCCTCCTGTCGCCAGAGGGAGCACGTGTCGCTGTCCATCACATTACGACGGCGACATCTCCCGCAAGTACTTTCAGCAGGACATTCGTCAGCGCCGCACTACCGGTTCCCTCCGGAGGTACGCCGCACACCGTCGAGAGGACGAATCCGGTGGTCAGAGCGTGCCAGTCGTGCGGGTGAGAGAGCATCGCGTGCTTGTCCCCATGGACGGTGACCGAGCCGACGCTTTGGGCACGTCCGGCCGCGGCAGCCGCGTACCTCGCCGTCGCCGTCGGGTTGGTCACCCGGTCCTGATCACCGTGGACGAGCAGTACGCGCCGGTCGGTGACCGTGCCGACCGGGTCGTCCTTCTCAATCCAGGGCGCCAGCCCGACGAGTGAGCGCACATTCGGGTTCCCGGCGATGTGCAGTGCGGTACGTCCACCCATCGAATGGCCCACGAGGGCGACTGGGACCGCGCCGAACTCGTCCGCGAGTTGCGCTAGCGCCCACCGCGCATCGGCAACGGGCGACCGATCATCGCCGTTCCAGCCGCGCACCGCGTATCGCAGGCGAGCCACGACCAGCCCGTGGCGGGAGCCGTGACGACGCAGCGATCGGGCGAACGGAAGCATTCGCGCGGCCGCCAGGTTGCCGGCACGCACCTGGGCGGTGCTGACTTCCCGGCCGCCGTGCAGCACAAGGACGGCCGCAACGGCATCGCCGTCCGGCCGCGAAATGTGCAGCGTTGGCTGACTTGTCACGCCGGACAGGTGGTGTTCGACGGAGGTAGGGCGGCCTCAAGCAGATAGTGGTTGACGTAATTGTCGACACACGAACTGCCCTCGAGATAGCTGGTGTGTCCCTCGCCGTTCCAGCTGAGCAGTTCGGCGTTGCCCATCGTCTTGGTCAGATCGATCGCGCCCTGGTACGGGGTCGCCGGGTCATGCAGGTTGCCGATGACCAGGATCTTGGTCTTGGTAGCGGCGGCCGGCAGCGGCGGGGGATTGCGGACCGGCTGCCACTGCTGGCAACTGAACAGCGATGCGGCGGCCCAGACGCCGAACATCGGGTACTTCTTGGCCCACGCGGCGGCGGTCGTGTGGGCAAGCGCATCAGACGGGCCCGGCGGTGAGTCGTTGCAGCCGATCGTCGTGTTGGCGTCGGTGATGTTGGAGTAGGTGCCGTCGCTGCGGCGCTGGTTGTACTGATCGGCCAGGGCGAGGAGTCCGGAGCCGTCCCCGTGTTGCGCTGAACTCAGCGCCGAGGCGAGAGAGGCCCAGAGCGATTTCGAGTAGAGCGCCTCGAGGACGCCGGTCAGGGCGAGTGCGCTGGTCAGCGGCCGGGAGGTGCCGGTGGGTAGCGCGCTCTTCCTAGCAGCGGCGACGATCGCGTAGACCACCTGGCGAGGGGTGCCGAGGGACTTACAGTTCGCCAACGTCAGGCAGTTGCCCGCGAACTGGTCGAAGGCGCCCTCAAAACCCTGCAACTGATCGGCGAATGACGTGATGGAGTCCGTGAGCGGATCGACTGCACCGTCGAGAACGGCCACCCGCACCTTCCCCGGGAACAGGTGTGCATACACCGAACCTAGTTCGGTGCCGTAGGAGAAGCCGAGGTAGTTCATCTGATCATCGCCGACGGCCTGCCTGATCAGGTCCATGTCGCGGGCGGTGTTGACGGTGTCGTAGAACGCCAACGACGGACCGTACTTGGTGGTGCAGGCGTCGGCGACCTGTTGCGCGAGCTGCTTGGCCTGCGCGAAACCTGCGGCCGTCAGCACGTCCGGCGAAGCGGAGTTCAGGGTGTCCTTCTCGCCGTCGCTCAGACATTTGATGGGGCTGGACAGACCGACACCGCGCGGGTCGAAGCCGATCAGGTCGAACTTGCCGAGGATGTCGGGGGACAACTCGCCGTAGACGCCGAGCGCGAACTCCACGCCGGATGCGCCAGGGCCACCGGGGTTGACCAGCAGTGATCCCAGCCCTGCGGTGTTGTCCGTGTCGTGGATCTTCACTAGCTGCAGGCTGATCTTCTGCCCGGTCGGCTTGCTGTAGTCCAGCGGCACGTCGACGGTCGCGCAGCTGAAGTCCACCTTGCCATGCAGCGCAGAGGGCACTGGGATCGCGGAGACGTTCAGGATGCTGTTGCAGTCGGTGAACGTCGACCTGCCGACCGTCGGATCGTTGCCCGACGGTGACGGCGACGGCGACGAATGCGGTTGCGGGCTGGCCGGCGCGGCCGATCCCAACACGGGCACGCCGTTCGTCGTCTGCGCACAACTGGTCAGCAGAACGGTGGCGGCGAGAAGCGCTGCGGCAACTGCTCGACGGCGGGTTCGGCTGTGGACAACGGGCATCTCGTGCACGCTACAGCCGCTCAGTGTGAGTCAATTGCGGAGCGGGATATCCCGGTGGCCTTACTCGGGTCGCACGCAGCCCAAAACTGGCTACCCAACGGCGCGATCCGCAGGGTACGGCGGTTCATCCGGACCGAACCGAGCTTTCGGGCAGCGGCCGCCGCGCGGGCGGAGACCACGATGGGGTCCGCGCCGAGCGCCTCGTACTGGCCACTGAGCGCGTCGTCGGCGACGTCGAAGCCGATCAGACCGAACCCGGCCAGCCGGCTGAGGTAGGTGGGGACGTTCTCCGGTGCGCTGACGCCGACTGCGCGTCCGACCGAACTCGCGTGTGCCAGTTGCGTTCGCAGCAGGCCACGTCCGGACGGCTTGATGACCACGTCGATGCTGGCGAAGGTGGCACCGGCGGCGAGCGCGGCCAGAATGCGCGCCTCGTCAGGCACGAGCTGACTGATGATGGTCCCGAACAGATATTCACGATTGCTCTGGTGATCTGATTCGACCGACCGCTGCAGTAACTCGCTCATGGCGCTGCGCAACGGTTCCTCGCCAGGTCTGCTGTCCTGAATAAGCAGTACCGCACGCTGTTCCTCGGCACTGACCGATCCGGTACGGCTGTAGGACTGTGGCAACTCCACGAGCTTCTTGAGTTCGCTGATCGCCGCCTTCTGCAGCCGTTGGGCCTCGCGTTCGAGCGTCCGACCGCCGGGCAACTGGCGGGCCAACCGCCAGCCCGAACGGCTGAGGATACGCCCCATCCGTGCGGCGGTGACGAGTGCGCCGGCCGGGAGTTCTGGTGCCGGCTCGGGATCAGGGGCGGCTGTACGTGCCGTGGCCGGGCCGCCGCTCGGCCGGCTGCCACCGGGAAGGGGACGCCGGGCTGCGACGTGAGCATTTGGTGCGGCCACGTGCTTCTCCCTGTGCTGAAAGCGGTATTGATCGTGCCCAGGATACGGGCTGCGCGGGTGGGCCTAACGCAGGCCGGGGACGATCTCGTCCAGGTCGAAGTCGACTGGCCGTTCCAGTTGGGCATAGGTGCAGGAGGCAGGTTCGCGGTCCGGTCGCCAGCGGGAGAACTGGGCCGTGTGTCGGAAACGGGCGCCCTCCATGTGGTCGTACCGGACCTCCACCACCCGCTCGGGACGCAGCGGTACGAAGGACAGGTCCTTGCCGGCGTTCCATCGCGATCCTGCGCCGGACTGCGGTGTGCGGCCGCCCGTCGATGTCGCAGCCGGCGCCGCCCAGTTCCATGGGTGGTCGGCGAAGTCCGTTACCAGCGGTTGCAGTTCCTCGAACAGCTCACGTCGTCGTGCCATCGAGAACGCGCCGATCACCCCGACCGACGCGAGCGCCCCGTTCTCGCCGTACAGGCCGAGCAGCAGCGAACCGATCAGGTCAGGGCCGGATTTGTGGGGACGGTACCCGGCAACGACGCAGTCCGCCGTACGTTCGTGTTTGATCTTGAACATCGCCCGCTTGTCCGGCTGGTAGGTGCCATCCAGGGGTTTGGCAACCACACCGTCCAGTCCGGCGCCCTCGAATTCGGTGAACCATCGCTGGGCCAGATCCTGGTCCTGGGTAGCGGGTGTGATGTGCACCGGAGCGTGGGCGCCCGCAAGTGCCTGGACCAGTAGCGCCCGCCGCTCTGCGAACGGGCGGCCGGTCAGGTCTTGTGCGCCCAACGCCAACAGGTCGAAGGCGACGTAGGAGGCCGGCGTCTGCGCGGACAGCAGTGTGACCCGGGACGCTGCCGGGTGGATGCGCTGCTGCAGTGCCTCGAAGTCCAGGCCGTGCGCCGTCGCGATGACGATCTCGCCGTCCACGACACACTGCGGCGGCAGTTCGGCCCGGAACGCGGCAACGAGTTCGGGGAAGTACCGCGTCATCGGCTTCTCGTTTCGACTACCGATCTCGACGTCGTCACCGTCCCGAAACACAATCGACCGGAAGCCGTCCCATTTGGGCTCGTAGGACATCGAGTCCGGGATCGCCGGGACGGACTTGGCGAGCATCGGTTTCAGCGGCGGCAGGACGGGAAGCTGCATGGGTCAACCGTAGGGGGGGTAGTCAATGGCCTGAACCGGGTGAACAATCCGTCCCGGTTCCTGCCGTGCTACGCCGCCGTCAGCGGTGCCGCGCCAGGTAACGGCGGCGCCCGATGAGGACCAGACCCATCCCGCCGATGGCCATCAGCAGCCCCAGCAGCAATGTCGAGGAGACGTCCGAACCGGTGGCGGCCAACCCTTCGGTGGCCGACGAACTGGGCGCTATTCGCTGGTTATTGAGCGGTGTTGACCCATCGAGCATCTGGCGCCGATCCTGATGAATCGCTGCTTCACAGTCCAGTTCGGCCGAGCACTTGTTGAACAGCCCACACGTGGGTGACAGTCAATTGGGCGGCGCGACGCGGTAGCGGCAGAACAGGGCGTCGTCCTCCTCGAGCAGGCCGGTGAGCGTGAGACGCGCGGTACTACCCGGCCACATCTGCCCAGCGATGATCCGTCGTGCGCCGGGCCCGCTGAGCAGCGGCGAGAGGCTCAGACACAGTTCGTCGACCTGCCCGGCCCGGGCCAGATCGCCGAACAGTGTGGGGCCTCCCTCGCTGAGAATCCGGGTCAGGCCGCGTTCGATTAGCGCTGCTCGGGCAGCTGCGAGGTCGACGTCGTGCTCGCCGAGGACGAGGACGTCGGCGATGGGCTCCAATGCGGTACGGACGGCCGGATCCCCAGCCTCACACGTGATCACGATCGTCCGCGCGGCCGGATCGGTAGAGGTGAACAACGCCGCGGTCGGGTCCAAACGCAGTGACCGACTGACGACCGCGATCGGCGGGTACTCCGCGAAGCCATGGCTGCGCCGAATGGCCCTGCGAGCCGCGCCGGGCTTGCTGGGCTTGTACGCCTCGGTCCGTGCGGTGCCGGCACCGACGACTATGACATCGGCCAGGTCACGCAGCACCCCGAAGACCTTGTTGTCGCCGGGAGTCTGCAGCCCACCGGAGACGCCTTCGGCCGTCGCGGCGCCATCCACGCTGCTGACGAAATTGATCCGCAGCCCGCCGCCGTCAACCCAGCCGTTGGCGTAGAACTCGTGCAGGTCGACGTCGCTGGTGATGTCACGGTCAGGCTCAGGCAACAGTGCGCGCATGCGTCTATCTCAGCACGTAGCCTTGGCTGCCGTGCCCAGCCACCTCGTTGACCGCGTCGACGATGCTCCAGAGACGCTGATCGTGGGTTGGTGTCGCTGAACCGCCAAGCCGTGAACGACATAGGGTTGACGAATGCGTAGACCCAGGATCCCGGTCCCGGCGCGCGCCGAGCAGGCCTTGGACGCCGTTCTGGACAAATCACTCGCCATTCAGCGCCCGGTCGTACTGAACTACCTGGACCGGGTCCGTGCGAAGCGTCCGGCTGCCACCCCGGCCGATGTCATCGCCCAACTGGAGAGTCGCTATCGCAGCGCGGTCATGGGCATCGGCGCGGCCTCTG
>JBDTDN010000056.1:0-3174 GCA_039923055.1 Jatrophihabitantaceae bacterium | reverse complement strand
ACTTGCCCGGACAGTGACCGGATGCGCGCCGCCGCCGCCCGCCGGGTCAGTTCGTCCCCGGGGACGGCCGCGTCTTCGATAACGCCCAGAGACGAACGGATCTGCGTACGATCCCGGTCGAGTGCTGCCGGATCAATTGCACGTGCGTCGTGCAAAGCGTCCGCAATCTCGGCCAGCATGCCCGCCGAACCGGACAACACCGCACCGATCGCCGCGGCAGCCCACTCACTGCTGCCGGTACGCAACCGCTCGGCCAGCCCGTCCAGCACCAGTACCTCGCGACGGATCCGTTCGGCCTCATCGAGCAGGACGCGGTAAGCCTCCACGCTCGGTCCGTGGTCATGGCCCAGCCCGTACAGCGTCAGGCGCACCGCAGTCAGCGTGTCACCGGCCGGCGGTCCGACACCGGTGCCGGGTGGCCGACGGGCGACCTCTGCCAACTCGCGGTACAACCCGGCCAGCGCCAGCCGTTCAGGTTGATGGCGACGCAGTGGCCAGGCGGCGACTGCCAGCAGCGTCTGACCGACGCCACCGATCAGGACGAGCAAGCCGATGTGCAGGGCGACGGAGCCGGGCTCTGGACTGTGGCCCAGCACCAGCGCGGCCCCGGTCGCGGCGACGCCGACCTGAGTGGCGCTCGGACCACCGGTGAGCAGCAGACCGGCACAGAACGCGAGCACGAGCAGCAGCAACGCCGAGCCCACGTCGGTGCGGGAGAACAGGACGGCCAGCGTGCTCGTGATCCCTGCCGCGAGAGCGGTGCCGAGCATGCGCAGCATCCGGAGCCGGTACGGACCCGGACGGTCGGCAAAGGCCGTTTGTAGCGCGCCGATCGTGGACGGCAGCCCGAACGCGGCGTTGCCGAGCAGGGCGCCTATCGCGAGCGGGGCAGCGACTCCGATCGCGTTACGCAGCGAAACGATCGGATCGGACTGGGTGCGATCAAGGCGCGCGGCGCTACGCAGCAGTCGGATCAGCGCGGCGAACAACGTCAGCCGTTCGCGGCCAACTGGCCGCAGGCCCCGTCGATCTCCCGACCGCGGGTGTCCCTGACGGTCACCGGAACACCGTGCGCCTCCAGACGGCGGGCGAACTCCTGCTCGACCGGTTTGGCCGATGCGTCCCACTGCGAGCCGGGTGTCGGGTTGAGCGGGATGAGGTTCACGTGCGCGAGCCTGGGCGCCAGCAGATCGGCGAGCAGATCAGCCCGCCAGCCCTGATCGTTGATGTCGCGAATCATGGCGTACTCGATCGAGTAACGGCGCCCGGTACGCGCGGCGTAGCGGTCCGCGGCGGCGAGGACTTCCGCGACCTTCCAGCGGGTGTTGACCGGGACGAGCGTGTCACGCAGGTCGTCGTCGGGGGCGTGCAGAGAGACGGCGAGGGTGACACCGAGGTCCTCGTCGGCCAGTTTGTCGATGGCCGGGACCAGCCCGACCGTCGAGACCGTGATCGACCGACGGGACAGGCCGAGTCCGGCCGGTGCCGGATCGATCAACCGGTGCAGCGCGGCGATCAGGCGGGTGTAGTTCGCCAGCGGTTCACCCATGCCCATGAACACGACGTTCGACAGCCGACCGGCTCCCCCGGCGATCTCGCCGGTGGCCGCGGCCCGCGCCGCCGCACGCACCTGGTCGACGATCTCACCGGTGGACAGGTTGCGCTTGAGCCCGCCCTGACCGGTTGCACAGAACGGGCAGGCCATCCCGCAGCCGGCCTGGCTGGATACGCACACCGTGATCCGCTCAGATCTCGTTCCATGTGCCGGATAGCGCATGAGCACGCTCTCGACGAGCGTCCCATCGTGCAGCTTCCAGAGCGACTTGCGCGTGGTCCCCGAGTCGGTCTCCAGGTGCCGAACCTCGGTGAGCAGCGACGGGAACAGGGCATCCTTGACCTGGGTGCGCACCAATTCGGGCAGGTCGGTCATCGCGTCCGGATCATTCTCCAGGCGGGCAAAATACTGCCGACTCAGCTGGTTCGCACGGAACGCCGGTAAGCCGAGTTCAACGACCGCTGCGCGGCGAGCAGCCTCGTCCAGGTCGGCAAGATGGCGCGGCGGGAGCCCACGCTTGGGCGCATCGAAGATGAGGGGAAGGGGCGTCATAACGACTCAATGCTCCCACGTCTGCGGTGCCCGCTGAGTCCTCGTGGTGGCTGCGCTCTGAGCGGAACGGGCTGGCCCTACTCGCGCTCGACTTGGCACGATCTGGGCATGCGGGTCGAGGACGTCGGACAGGTTCAGCTCGGCACCTTCGTACGGCCGGCCGCCGAGACAGGCACCGGCGCGCCCCGAGTGGAGGGCGTGTACGGCTATCTCGTCCGCCACCCCCACGGCTTGGTCCTGCTCGACACCGGCATCGGCCGCGGTGATGACCAGACCGAGGCGTGGTACCGGCCTCAGCGGCCGATATTGGCCGACGCCCTGCGCCGCTTCGATGTTCGGGTGCAGGACGTCGACCTGGTCGTGAACTGCCACCTGCACTTCGACCACTGTGGCGGCAATCCGTTGTTCGGGCGAACGCCGATCGGCTGTCAGCGGCGCGAGCTCGCAGCTGCCCGGTCGGGCGAGTACACCTTCGATGAGTTGATAGATTTCGCCGGCGTCCGGTACGAACTGTTCGACGGTGAGGCCGAGCCACTGCCCGGGGTGCATGTCATCCCGACACCGGGGCACGTCGACGGGCACCAGTCTCTGGTCGTCGAGTGTGATGACGGGACGGTCATCCTGGCCGGGCAGTCGCACGACACGGCGTCCGACTGGAGTTCGGATGCGTTGACCGTCGCCGCGCGCGGGTTGGGTCACGCTGATCCGCTGCCGACGGCGCCGAGCTGGATGGCCCGCCTGCTGGAGTTCGACCCCAAACGCGTCCTGTTCGCGCATGACGCCGCAATATGGGAGCCGTTGGCCTGACCGCGCTGCACGTCGGCTCAGATGACGCCGAGGGCCAACATCGCGTCGGCGACCTTGACGAAGCCCGCGATGTTCGCGCCGACGACGTAGTTGCCGGGCGAGCCGAACTCCTCCGCCGTCTGGGCACACCGGTCGTGGATGCCGTTCATGATCTGTTCCAGCCGCTGTTCGGTGTGCTCGAAGCTCCACGAATCCCGGGAGGCGTTCTGCTGCATCTCTAGCGCGCTGGTCGCGACGCCGCCGGCGTTGGCCGCCTTGCC
>JBDTDN010000055.1:0-5646 GCA_039923055.1 Jatrophihabitantaceae bacterium | reverse complement strand
CTCTGGGCGCTCGTGATCGCCACCTCGGTCGGCTGCTATGCGTTGAAGCTGGCGGGCTACCTCGTCCCGGCACGTGTGCTGGACCATCCGCGCATCAGACGACTGGTCGAGATGCTGCCGGTCGCGCTGCTCGCCGCCTTGGTCGTCGTGGAGGCGGTCGCCGACGGCAAGCATCTGCGGTTCGACGGCCCCCGGCTGGCGGGATTCGTCATCGGGGCGGTAGCGGTTTGGCGTCGGGCGCCATTCCTGGTGATCGTTGTGCTCGCCGCGCTGACCGCCGCGTTGCTGCGCTTGACCTGAATCCGGAAGCCGGACCTACTCAGTCGGCGTGCAGGTCGGGCGGGGGTTCTCGGACTGCCTCCCGGGTCGCTTCCGCCCGGGCCAGTTCCGAACGCAGGAAGTCGCGCGTGGCGACCTCGCCGAGCGACATCCGGATGGCAGCGATCTCGCGGGCCAGGTACTCGGTGTCCGCGATCGCCTGGTCGTTGCGGGCCCGGTCGGCCTCGGCCTGGATTCGATCGCGGTCAGCCTGCCGGTTCTGCGCCAGCAGGATCAACGGCGCCGCGTACGCAGCCTGCGTGGAGAACGCCAGGTTGAGCAGGATGAACGGGTACGGGTCGAACGGCTTGCTGCCGTGGTGCGAGTAGTGATAGTTCAGCCCCCACGCGACGTTGATCGCGATCCAGACGAAGACGAAGATGGTCTGGATTGCCAGGTAGCGGGCCGTCCCGAAGTACCGTGCCAGCCGCTCGGAGTAGGCGCCGACCGTGTCGGAATCCAGGCGCGGCCGGTGCAGGCCGCGGGGCTCGCGCGGCTGGTCGAGCCGGCCTTCACCCCTAGCCACGGCCGGCCGTCTTCGCCGCATCGGTATCGCGCCAGTCGGTCGGCAACAGATGATCGAGCACGTCGTCGACAGAGACCGCACCGAGCAGTCGCTGGTGGTCGTCGATGACCGGCACGGCCACGAGGTTATAGGTGGCCAGGTGCCGGGTGACCTCCTCGATCGTGGCATCCGGACGCAGCGAACCGGTGTCCGTCTCGCAGATCCCGCTCACCAGCGAGGACGGTGGTTCGCGCAGTAGCCGCTGCAGGTGGGCGGTGCCGAGGAAGCGGCCGGTCGGAGTGGCCTGCGGCGGACGGACGACAAACACCTGTGCGGCGATGGCTGGCGAGAGTTCGGGGTTGCGTACCAGTGCGAGCGCCTCGGCCACAGTCGCGTCCGGCAGCAGGATCACCGGCTCGGACGTCATCAAACCACCGGCGCTGTAGTCGCCGTAGCTCAGCAACCGACGCACCGGTTCGGCGTCTTCGGGCTCCATCAGTTCCAGCAGCCGCTTCTGATCCGCGGCGGGCATATCACCCAGCAGGTCGGCGGCGTCGTCGTCATCCATCGCCTCGAGCACGTCGGCGGCGCGGTCGTCGGTCAACGAGCTGAGCAGGTCGACCTGATCCTCCTCAGGAAGTTCCTGCATGACATCGGCGAGCCGCTCGTCGTCCAGGGCGCTGGCAACCTCCAATCGGCGCTTGTCGGACATGTCCTGCAGCGCATTCGCCACGTCGGCGGCTCGCATGTCTGACAGCACTGACAGCAGCGTGTCGGTACCTTGCACTGCCTCTGATACCGCCAGCTCCTGGACCCCGTCCCACGCGACCTGGGACAACTGCCCGCGTCGGCGCCCGATGCGCCCGCCCCCTGACCGCACCGCGACCTTGGTGACGACCCAGTCACGGGCGCGATTCTGCTCCATTCCTGCATCCACGATGCTGACCTGCTTGGCGTCCTCGATCACGGTGACCGTCCGGTCCAGCAACTCCGACAGCACTAACACCTCCGACTGCCGGCGTTCGAAGCGCTTCATGTTGACGGTGCCGGTGGAGAGCACGACAGCGTCGACCTCGATGCGGGTCACCCGACCCATCGGTACGAAGATGCGGTGCCGGTGCTGCAACTCGACGACCAGGCCGAGTACGCGCGGCGGTTGGCGGTCGACACGCAGGGTGATCACCGCATCCCGGACCCGGCCGAGCTGGTCGCCGTTGGGGTCGAAGACGCCGATGCCGGACAACCGCGCGATGAATACGCGCGCGCTCATAGGGAAATCTCCTGCAACGTCACGGGTGAAGGTTAGTCGGTGCGATGGGTCAGATCGTGGAGCCCGCGGCACGCAATGCGGGAGATCGACCCTGTGCGAACCTCGGTGAGGCATCTCACCGCTGGTTCATTTGGGTGTCCGAGTACCGGTGAGGGCATACTTTTGCCGTTACCTATTGCGATGCGTTCACGCGCGAGCAGCCCAGCCTTGGAGGATTTCGATGGCCCGCCTTGCCCAGACCGCCGGCCTGACCGACGTGCAGAAGGAGATCCTCTCCGCAGTCAAGACGTTCGTGGACAAGGAGATCATCCCGACCGCACTCGCGCTTGAGCACGCCGACGAATACCCCGAGGACATCGTCAAGGGCATGTGCGAGATGGGCCTGTTCGGCCTGGTCATCCCGGAAGAGTTCGGCGGTCTGGGCGAATCGCTGCTGACCTACGCGCTCGTGGTGGAGCAGATCGCGCGCGGTTGGATGTCCGTGTCCGGCGTCATCAACACCCACTTCATCGTCGCGTACATGATCATTCAGCACGGTACGGACGAGCAGAAGCAATACTTCCTGCCGAAAATGGCCACCGGCGAACTGCGCGGTGCGTTCTCGATGAGCGAGCCAGAGTGCGGTTCGGACGTCTCGGCGATCAAGACGCGCGCCACGCAAGAAGGCGAAGAGTATGTGATCAATGGCCAGAAGATGTGGCTGACCAACGGCGCACAGTCCCGGGTCGTCGCCACCCTCGTCAAGGACGACCAAGGCGAGGAGTCGGTTTACAAGAACATGACGACGTTCCTGATCGAGAAGGATGCCGGCTTCGGCGAGACCCGTCCCGGTCTGACCATCCCCGGCAAGATCGACAAGATGGGCTACAAGGGCGTCGAGACCACCGAGATGGTGCTGGACGGGGTTCGCGTGCCGGCCGATCGCATCCTCGGCGGCCAGGCTGGCCGCGGCAAGGGCTTCTACCAGATGATGGACGGCGTCGAGGTCGGCCGCGTGAACGTCGCGGCCCGCGCGTGCGGCATCTCGATCCGCGCGTTCGAACTCGGCATCGCCTACGCGCAACAGCGCAAGACGTTCGGCAAACAACTCGCCGACCACCAGGCGATCGCGTTCAAGCTCGCGGAGATGGCAACCAAGGTCGAGGCCGCGCATCTGATGATGGTGAACGCCGCGCGACTGAAGGACGCTGGCGAGCGCAACGACGTCGAGGCGGGCATGGCCAAGCTGATCGCGTCCGAGTACTGCGCCGAGATCACCCAGGAGTCCTTCCGCATCCACGGCGGTTACGGCTATTCCAAGGAGTACGAGATCGAGCGGCTGATGCGCGAGGCGCCGTTCCTGCTGATCGGCGAGGGCACGTCCGAGATTCAGAAGACGATCATCAGCCGTGGCCTGCTCAAGGAGTACCGCGTCGCACAATGACCTCCGTGAGCGTATAGTTAGCTGAGCTAACTATATGTAAGGAGCCCGCACGTGCCGGAACCGGCCACGACCTCACGTTGGTCGTTCGGCAACGTCGGACGCGATCACCCCCGCTACAAGTGGGTAGCGCTGTCGAACACGACGCTCGGCATGTTGATGGCGACGATCAACTCCTCCATCGTCATCATCTCGCTGCCGGCGATCTTCCGGGGCATCCACCTCGACCCACTCGCACCCGGCAACGTCAGCTACCTGTTGTGGATCCTGATGGGGTACCTCGTGGTGACGGCGGTTCTGGTCGTCACGCTCGGCCGGCTCGGGGACATCTACGGCCGAGTCCGTATCTACAACGCGGGGTTCGCCGTCTTCACCGTCGGCTCCATAGCGCTGGCGCTGGATCCGCTACAAGGTGGCGGTGGAGCGATGTGGCTGATCATCTGGCGATTGGTCCAGGGCGTCGGCGCGGCGATGCTGTTCGCCAACGCGACGGCGATCCTCACCGATGCCTTTCCCCCCGATCGCCGGGGGATGGCCATGGGTATCAACCAGGTCGCTGCGCTGGCCGGTTCGTTCATCGGTCTGATCGCCGGTGGGCTGCTCGCGGTGGTCGATTGGCGTCTGGTGTTCTTCGTGTCCGTGCCGGTCGGCATCATTGGCACGCTCTGGTCCTATCGCAGCCTGCATGAACTCGGTGAGCGCCGCGGTTCGCGCATCGACTGGTGGGGCAACGTGCTGTTCGGTGTCGGCCTGACAGCGGTGTTGGCAGCGATCACATACGGCATCCAGCCCTACGGCGGTCACACGATGGGGTGGACGGGCCCGTGGGTGCTTGCCGGGCTGATCGGCGGTGTCGTGCTGCTGATCGTGTTCTGCGTTGTCGAGACGCGTGTTGCGCAGCCGATGTTCGCGATGCGACTGTTCAAGATCCGTGCCTTCTGGGCGGGCAACCTCGCCGGGCTGCTGGCCGCGATCGCGCGCGGCGGCATGCAGTTCATGCTGATCATCTGGTTGCAGGGGATCTGGTTGCCACTGCACGGCTACAAGTTCGAGGACACCCCGCTGTGGGCGGGCATCTACCTGGTGCCGTTGACGATCGCGTTCCTGGTCGCCGGTCCGCTCTCGGGGGTGCTGTCGGACCGGTTCGGTGCGCGTGCATTCGCGACCGGCGGGCTGCTGCTCGTAGCGCTGAGCTTTCTCGGGTTCTTGTTGCTTCCGACGGACTTCACGTACTGGCAGTTCGCCGGCCTGCTTGTGCTCAACGGCATCGGTTCGGGCTTGTTCTCCGCCCCGAACACGACCGCAATCATGAACAGCGTGCCGGCTCACGAACGCGGTTCGGCCTCCGGCATGCGGTCGACATTTATGAACTCCGGGACGTCGCTGTCGATCGGAGTGTTCTTCTCGCTGATGATCGCCGGGCTGGCCTCGACGCTGCCGAGTGTGCTGAAGTCCGGCCTGCTCGCCCACCACGTGCCGGCCGGGTTGGCCACCTCGATCGCGAATGCACCGCCGGTGGGCAGTCTGTTCGCCGCCTTCCTCGGCTACAACCCCGTAGAGACGCTGGTCGGCCAGCCGACGATGGCGACGTTGCCGGCCAGTGATCAGGCGACGCTGACCGGGCCGCAGTTCTTCCCCCACCTGATCTCCCAGCCGTTCCACCACGGCTTGGTCATCGTGTTCAGCCTGGCGATCGCGATGTCGGTGATCGGTGCGATTGCTTCGATGTTCCGTGGCACCCGTTACGTGCACGTCGACGTCCCCGTGGACGTCGAACCGTCCGCCGTCGGCGCTGCCTGAGCCTCACCCGAGGGTGCGCAACACCTGTACGGCCCAGGACGACGAGGCGGTCGACCCGATCGCTGCTCGGTCGGCTGCCTCCTGGGTGGGCTGGGCCGTAGCCTGTTTCACCTCTGCAACGCCCGGTGGTGCCGGGGACCTGTCCGGTGGGAACGGGCGTTGCAAAGGTTCGCGACCGGAGCACCCCCGACAGCGTGATCTCGCGCTCTCGCGATCAGGGTGAGCGGGCGACGCCGATATCCGGGGCGCGGAAGCCGTCGCTCAGCCGGGCGGGCGCACGGCCTCATCAGTCACACGGTCCTCACCGCCCACAGAAGTGGGCCCTGCTATCCA
>JBDTDN010000054.1:0-5419 GCA_039923055.1 Jatrophihabitantaceae bacterium | reverse complement strand
AGTCCGCCGTTGAACCTGTTCGACGCCACGATGGTCAGCGCGCTGCACGAGGCGGTGGGTGCGGTCGGGGCCTCGGATTCGCGGGGGCTGCTGGTGCGCGCCGCTGGACGTGCGGTGTCCGGCGGCGTGGACGTCAACACGTTCGCGCCGCTTACGCCCAAGACCGGCGAACAGTTGTGGCAGGACTGGTTCGAGCTCATCCATGACCTCGAGGATCTACCGATGCCGACGGTGTTCGCCGCCCACGCACTGTGCCTGACGGCGGCCTTCGAGATCAGCCTGGCGTGCGATCTGCTGCTGGCTGCGGAGTCGGCGCGGTTCGGGCTCGTCGAGATCGTCGTCGGGCTGACGCCGTCGATGGGTGGGCCGCAGCGGTTGGCTGAACGCGCCGGCCCGGCCCGCGCGCGAGAGCTCGTCTACACCGGCCAGTTGTACGGTGCGGCGGAGTTGGAGCGGTGGAACGTGGTCAACCGAGTGTTGCCCGACGAGGGATTTGCCGAGGCCGCGCAGCAGTTCGCGCTGCGGCTGGCGAACGGCCCGACGCGCGCCCATGCGGCGACCAAAGCGATCATCCGCGAGCAACTCGAGGTCGGGACGGCCGGGGCTGACGCGATCACGCCCGCCGTCAGTGGCGCCCTGTTCGCGACGGCCGACCTGCAGGGTGCCGTCGCGTCATTCCTTGCTGACGGTCCGGGCAAGGCGACGTACACCGGCCGCTGACGTGTTGATGATCTCGGGCGGTGCAGCGGCTATCCGCTGTTACGGCCGAGATCATCGCCGGTTTCGGCTCGGGTCAGCGGTAGAACGCGCGCCAGGCACCGGAGCCGTGCAACCAGGGCCGGCGATGTGCCGCAAACGGATCGTTCCAACGACCACGTCGGGTGATGTCCGGCCCGCCCGCACCCCCACCTGCCGAGGCGGCCGTAACCAGCGCCGTCACCACCGCGAGTTCCTCCGCGGTGGGCGTTCCGCGCACGATCCGCAAGACCGGCGGTGCGGCGACCTCGTTCACAGCCTCGTTCACAGCGGGATGTTCCCGTGCTTCTTGGGCGGCATCGATTCGCGCTTGTTCTTCAGCATCCGCAGCGCCTTGATCACGTAGGAGCGGGTCTGCGACGGCGCGATGACGGCGTCGACGTAGCCGCGCTCGGCTGCGATATACGGGTTGACCAGCGTGTCCTCGTACTCCTGGATGCGTTCTGCACGGGTCGCTTCGGCATCGGACGACTTCGCGATCGCCTTACGGTGCAGGATGTTCACCGCTCCCTGCGCGCCCATGACAGCGATCTGCGCGGTGGGCCAGGCGAGGTTGATGTCCGCGCCGAGGTGCTTGGACCCCATCACGTCGTACGCGCCGCCGAACGCCTTGCGGGTGATCACGGTGACCAGCGGGACGGTCGCCTCGGCGTAGGCGTAGATCAACTTTGCGCCTCGGCGGATGATGCCCGCGTGTTCCTGGCCGACACCGGGCAGGAAGCCGGGGACGTCGACCAGCGTCAGCACCGGCACATTGAACGCGTCGCAGGTGCGTACGAACCGCGCGGCCTTCTCGGAGGCGTCGATGTCCAGGCAGCCCGCGAAGTGCATCGGCTGGTTGGCCACGACCCCGACCGGTGAGCCCTCGATCCGGCCGAAGCCGACGATGATGTTCTGCGCGAACAGCGGATGCACCTCGAGGAAGTCGCCGTCGTCCAGCAGGTGCTCGATGATGTCGTGCATGTCGTACGGGGTGTTCGCCGAGTCCGGGATGAACGCGTCCAGGAATGCGTCCGAGTCATCTACGACGTCGGACACCTCGGTGTCATACGTGGGCAGCGGGTCCAGGTTGTTCGAGGGCAGGTAGGACAGCAGCGCCTTGACGTAGTTGATCGCGTCATCCTCGTCGGCGCCGAGGTAGTGCGCGTTGCCGCTGACCGTGTTGTGCGTGCGGGCGCCGCCGAGTTCCTCCAGCGTCACCTCCTCGCCGGTCACGGTCTTGACGACGTCGGGGCCGGTGATGAACATCTGCGAGGTCTTGTCGACCATGACGATGAAGTCGGTCAGCGCGGGGGAGTAGACGTGTCCGCCGGCCGCTGCGCCCATGATCAGGGAGATCTGCGGGATGACGCCGGACGCCTTGACGGTGCGCTGGAAGATCTCGCCGTACAGCCCGAGCGAGACGACGCCCTCCTGGATGCGCGCGCCGCCACCCTCATTGATGCCGACGACCGGGCAGCCGTTCCGCATCGCGAAGTCGAGTACCTTGACGATCTTCTCGCCGTAAACCTGACCCAGCGCACCGCCGAACACTGTGACGTCCTGGCTGAAAACACAGACCGGTCGGCCGTCGACGGTGCCGTAGCCGGTGATGACGCCGTCGCCGAACGGCCGGTTCTTCTCCATGCCGAAGTTGGTAGAGCGGTGCCGGGCGAACTCGTCCAACTCGACGAACGAGCCCTCGTCCAGCAACGCATGCACGCGCTCACGAGCCGTCTTCTTGCCCTTGGCATGTTGCTTCTCGACGGCGCGCGCCGAGCCCGCGTGGATGGCCTCGTCGTAGCGCGCTGCCAGGTCGGCCAACTTGCCGGCCGTGCTGTGCGGGTCGGGTACGTCATTGGAAAGGAGCTCTGCTGCCATGAACACAGAGCCTAATCGGCAGCAATGCGGTGCTGCATCGCAAGGTGACCGATCTCCCGTACGGCCAGGGGCAGTTCCGGCTAGCGTGATTGCCATGCAGCGTGCGGCACTTGACGTCTCGGCTCTCCAGACTGCGCTGGGCGAGCGGTGGGCCCGGATCAGGGTCGTCGAGCAGACCGAGTCGACGAACGCTGACCTGGTCGCCGATTCGGTGGCACCGGACCGTTCGGTGCTGGTCGCGGAGGATCAGCGTACGGGCCGTGGTCGGTTGGACAGGCGCTGGAGTTCGCCGCCGCGCGCGGGTCTCACGTTCTCGGTGCTGCTGCGACCTTCCGTCCCGCTCGCCGCGTGGGGGTGGCTGCCGCTGCTGACCGGTGTCGCGTTGCGCGCCGGGGTGAGTGCGACGACCGGGCTGGAGCCGTCGCTGAAGTGGCCGAACGATCTGTTGATCGGAGCGGCCGAGGCGAAGGTCGCCGGCATCCTCGCGCAGACCAGCGGGGACGGCGTGGTGATCGGGATCGGCCTGAACGTGACGACTACCGCAGAGGAACTGCCCGCTGGGGTCAATGCAACGTCGCTGGCGTTGGCCGGCGCGGGTTCGCTCGACCGGACCGTCTTGCTGATCGCGATCCTGCAGCGACTGGACGCACAGGTGGCGCAGTGGGAGGACGTGGGCGGAGATGCCGAAGCATGTGGGCTGGCCGCTGCCTATCGTGCGGCGTGCTCGAGCATCACGCGCGAGGTGATCGTCACGGTCACCGACGGGGCGTCGATCACCGGGCGGGTGCTGGATGTGGACTCCACCGGACGGCTCCGGCTGGGCACCAGTGACGGCGAGCGGACCGTCGGTGCCGGCGATGTCCAGCATCTGAGGCGGTTGTGATGCCTCGGTCACACACTTCCCGCACCGTGTAGCCGAGACGCGACGGGCGCCGACCCGATAACGTGAACGGACCAAACCCTGGGAGGTAGTCGTGGCGTTCCCCGACAAGGTGCTGTCGAACGAGGAGAAGGTGATCGAGCACCTGCACCCACACTGGATCACGCTCGTCCCAGCGACCCTCTGGTTCCTGGTCATCTGTGCGGCCGGCGGACTCGGCATCGGCTATGCACCGAGCAGCGGCACCACGCACACCGTCTTCGTCATCGTGATCATCGTGGTCGGGGCCATCCTGCTGATCTGGCTCGCGTTCAGCCCGTGGATCAAGTGGCGCTCCTCGCACTTCGTGATCACTGATCATCGCGTGCTGATCCGCCGCGGCGTGCTGCGACACAGCGGGCGGGACATCGCCCTGCAACGCATCACCGATGTGGGGTTCAGCCAGTCGCTGTGGGATCGGATCGTCAAGGCCGGGACGCTGACGATCGAGTCCGCGAGTGAGAACGGTCAGGAGACGCTGGAGAACGTCCCGCGCTCGGAGCAGCAGCAGCAACTGTTGAACCGGCTGATCGAGTCGGACGGTGCGCGCCGCTCAGGACAGGCGTACGGCGCATCCGGCTACGGTGCCCCGGGTTACGGCGCACCCGGCCAGCCGCCGCCCAGCGGCCCGATGCCCGGTGCTCCGATGCCCGGTGCTCCGATGCCCGGACAGCCCGGCTACCCGACCCAGCAACTGCCGCCGCAGTAGCCACGCCCGCTGTGATCAACTGAGGGTTGTGGTCGTCAGATGACCAGAACCCTCAGTTGATCACGCGGATCCACTCCGATCACGGTCGGGTGCGGACGGCGAACGCTGGTGGCGGCTGCCCGAATGGCGGCGCAATCACGCCGGCCCCGCGGGCGAACGGCACGCGCAGTTCGGCTGCGCGCGTGCGCAGCCACTGCTCGACCTCGGCCACCCAGCGGCCGCCGCGAGTGGTGATCGTTCGCGGCGGGTAGTGCGTCAGCGACAGGCCGTACCGCGTCAGCCTGTTGTGCCGGTCCAACGTCGCGAGCCAGTCCGCCTGCGTGAAGTGGCACTCACGGCTGTCCACCTCCAGCCCGGCTCGCAGCGCCCGCCAGAGCACGTCGACGACGAACAGCAGCACACCCGCCTCGTCCACGACCGGGACGTTCAGTTCGAAGGCGGGGACCTCGGCCCGCTGCAGTCGCTTGGCCGCATCGGCCTCGGCAGCCGAGCGCGCGCCGTCGCCGATGTCACGGATCGCCTGCCGGAGCCACCTGCTGTCGTTGCGCCGGACGGTGTCAAGTTCGGCCGCCAGCGCGGTCAGATCGCACCGCCCGCGCTGCACGGCCGACGCGACGAGTGCGCGCACTGATCCCAAGTCCGGCAATAACGGCCCGGTGTCGGTGACCGCGCGGGGCAGGGTTGCGATTGCGGCGTGCGGAAGGTTCGGGTCGTTCACCGACGTGATCCAGGACGTGAACGGCCGGTCGGTGCGCCTGAGGTGGACGTCGCCGATCGTGCGCGAACGTCCGCGCGTAGCGAGTACCAGCACCTGCGGCGTAGGCGGGCGTCGATCACCGACCCCCAGCACCCGGATCGCGTCCCAGCCACTGACAGCGCCGCCCCGGCCGGCGAGCAGCAGGCCGACGTCCGCCCAGTCGGCGCGTGTGGGCGGATCGGGACGGGTGAGGACGACGCCACGTGAGAGTTGCTGCCAGTTGCCGTGACGCACTTCGGTACGCATGTGCGTGCGCGTCACGCCGATGTGTGCCGCGACGGCGGGGACCAGGACGCGGGGCAGTTCGTCGGGGCGGGTGGAACGCATGTCGCACAGCATGGCGGCCGCCGGCCCGATCCGGGCGATACGCGGCCATGCTGTGGATAACCCCGGGCTTGCGGCAGGCGGGCTGGCAGGC
>JBDTDN010000053.1:0-3050 GCA_039923055.1 Jatrophihabitantaceae bacterium | reverse complement strand
TGGAAAGCATCTTGGCGCTGGTGCCCAGTTCCATGATCGGGAACAGGTCGGTCAGGTAGTCACGCAGCACGTTGCCGGTGACTGAGATCGTGTCCTGCCCTGCCCGCGCCCGGTCGAGTGTGAAGTGGGTGGCCGCGGCCACGCCCATGATCTCGATCTGCAGGCCGTCGGTGTCCAGTTCATCGAGCGCCGGGCGTACCTTCTTCAACAACTCGGCGTCGTGCGCCCGGTTCTCATCCAGCCAGAACACGGCCGGGGCGCCGGTGGCACGTGCCCGCGTGACGGCCAGTTCGACCCAGTTGCGGACGGGCGCGTCCTTGGTCTGGCACATCCGCCAGATGTCGCCGGCTTGAACCTCGTGTTCCAGCAGCGTCGCGCCGGACTGGTCCACGACACGCACCGTTCCGGCCGCACTGATCTCGAAGGTCTTGTCGTGCGAGCCGTACTCCTCGGCCTGCTGGGCCATCAGCCCGACGTTCGGCGTGGTCCCCATCGTTGCCGGGTCGAACGCACCGTGCGCGCGGCAGTGATCGATCGTCTCGGCGTACAGCGGCGCGTAGGACGAGTCCGGAATGACGAACTTGGTGTCCTGCAGTGCTCCGGCGGCGTTCCACATCTGACCCGACGTGCGGATCGCGGCGGGTATCGAGGCGTCGATGATGACATCGCTCGGCACGTGCAGGTTGGTGATGCCACGGTCGGAGTCGACCATCGCGATCGACGGCCCAGCCGCGATCGCGGCATCGACGGCGTCCTTCGCCTCGGGGTGCGCGCTGAGCAAACTGCCCAGCCCGTTGTTTGCGTTGGCATCGGGGTAGGTGTCGTAGACGTCGCCGACGACCGCGCGCACGGCGTGCCCGAAGATGATCGGGTCGGACACCTTCATCATGGTGGCCTTGAGGTGGATGGAGAACAGCACGCCCTGCTGCCGCGCCTGCGCAACCTGGGCGGCCAGAAACGCGTCCAACGATGCCTTGCGCATGACCGAGGCGTCCAGCACCTCGCCCGCACGCACCGGCGTCGTCGCCTTGAGGACGGTGATATCTCCCCCGTCGCCGACGTGCTCGATGCGTACCGAGCCGGCGGCCGCCACCGTCACCGATTTTTCGGTCGTACAGAAATCGCCCTCGCTCATCGTCGACACGTGCGACTTCGAGTCCGCCGCCCACGCGCCCATCGAGTGCGGGTGCTTACGGGCGTAGGCCTTCACCGACGCCGGCGCGCGACGGTCGGAGTTGCCCTCGCGCAGCACAGGGTTGACGGCCGAACCCATTACCTTGCCGTAGCGGGCGCGCAGCTCACTCTCGGCGTCCGTACTCGGGTTGTCCGGGAAGTCCGGCAGGTCGTAGCCCTGCGCCTGCAGCTCGGCGATCGCCGCCTTCAGTTGGGGGGCGGAGGCGCTGACGTTGGGCAACTTGATGATGTTCGCCTCGGGCATCAGGGCGAGCGCACCCAGTTCGGCGAGCGCGTCAGGCACCTGCTGGTCCGGACCCAGGACATCGGCGAACTGCGCCAGGATCCGGCCCGCCAGCGAGATGTCGCGCAGCTCGATCTCGACGCCGGCCGGGGCCGCGAACGCCTCGATGATCGGCAACAGCGACGCGGTGGCCAGCGCCGGTGCCTCGTCGGTGTGAGTATAGATGATCTTCATGCCGCGTCCTCCGGACCTCGCCGCTCAAGTTATCTTGATATCAAGATACCTGGCCCTCGGCGTCGGGGTCCACACGGGCACCGGCAATCAAGTGACGAGCCGAGGTCAGAGGGCACCATCAAGTCGACATCGTGATCAACAGAGAATTGTGGTCACCTTGCAGCCGCAACCCGCTGTTGATCACCGACGTCCGTCAGGCGTCGACGCCCTTGCCCAGCTTCGCCAATTCGGCCTTGACCCATGCCTCGTGATCCTGTTCGGCCTTCTTCGCCTTCCGCGGATCCCAGTACCCGGTCAGCAGGAAGATCAGCGGGATGAACACGACCTCGCCGCCGACCGCGATCCAGAAGTAGTTCCGCCACTGCTTCGGCGAATCGGTGGCCGCCTTGGCCACCTTCACTCCCGTCGGCGAGCTTAACGTCGCCAGCGCCGACTGCAAGTTTGCGTTACTGGTGTTGGTGAGCGCCGCGAAGTTCGCCGCCCCGAGGGTGCTCGGCCCGGTCTTGGTGAAGAAAGTCGTCACCTCGGGCGGAATCGTGGCGACCGACTGAAGCGCCATGCCTGCCGTCTTCACCTTCGCCTGGTCCGCTGCGGGAATGGTCGCGGCTGCCTGCAGTGCCTTCTGGGCGTCGATCACGTTGGTCCCACTGGACTGCAGCAGCAGCAACTGCGGAACCGGGATGGTGGCCAGGTCCGCGAGCCGTGCCTGCGCGTCGGCCGCGCTGATCCCGAGCTTGCTGGTGATCTCCCCGACCGCCTTGGTCAGCGCCGCCGTGTTCGTCTTGTCGGTCAGCAGCGTCGTGATCGTCGCAGTGTCGATCGCCTGCGCAGCGGCCAGTGCCGGGCCGTGCTGCGCATTCAGCGTCGCGATCGTGACTACGTCCGCCACTGAGACGCCCGAGATCTCGCTGACGGCCTTGACGCCGGCGGCTTGATCTGCCGGATTCGCCTGCAGCGCCGCCAACGTCGCCTGGTCAACCTTGCTCACCGCCGCCAACGGCATCGTCTCGGACACCGGTACGCCGGACAGATCACTGAGCGCCTGTGCCACGGCAGCGCCGTCGTTGGGGTTGGCCGCGAGCTTGGCGGCCGTGGCCGGATCGATCTTTGCAGCCGTGGCCAGTTGCGCGCCGTACTTTGCGGCATAGGTCGCCGTCTGCGCACCGATCTCCGGGTGCGCCTGCAACGCCTCGACGATGCGCGGGGCCGACGGCGAGTTGGCGGCGCCGGCCGCATCTGCCTGGGCGGCTGCGGCCGAAACACTGGGACCCTGCTCGACGAGGGTCGAAACGGTCGTCACGATGAGGGGCACGATGAAGACCGACACCGCGATCACGATGCGGATCACCAGACCCCACACAGCCAGGCCGGTAGCGGTAAGCGCAGGGTTGCGCTTCTC